>JBEDFV010000162.1:0-5605 GCA_041175005.1 Pseudomonadota bacterium | reverse complement strand
CAGCAGACCATGCGCGGGCGATTGTGCATCTGGAGAAGGGGCGGCTCGAAGATGCTCGTCGCTAGGCTGCTCTTTCTCAACATCTGGCGTAACCGCACGCGGTCGATGCTGACCTTTGTGGGCCTGATGGTGGCGGTGCTTGCCTTTGGGCTGCTCTCCACCGTGGTTCAGGCCTGGTATGCCGGCGCTGAGGCGGCAAGCCAGGCACGACTGATCACCCGAAGCGCGATCTCGTTGCTCTTCCCTCTGCCGGCCTCGTATGGCGAACGCATACGACACATTGAGGGCGTGGACCAGATGACCTATTCGCGTTGGTTTGGTGGCGTCTATAAAGACACCCGTAATTTCTTTCCACAGTTTGCGGTTGACCCCCCGAGCTACTTTGACATCTATTCGGAGTACCGACTCTCCGAGGAGGCGAGACAGGCCTTCTATCGAGACCGTCGTAGCGCCGTGGTGGGACGTCGCCTTGCCGAAGAGTACGGCTTTCAGGTGGGCGATATGGTGACGCTGAAGGGCCAGATCTTTCCGGGACAGTGGGAGTTTCTGATTGTCGGTATCTACGACGGGGCCGAGGAGAAGACCGACACCGGCAAGATGTATTTTCACTGGGCCTATCTCAATGAAGAATTAAAGCGTCGCCGCATTAGCCGAGATCCGGATTCGGTGGGCGTGTTTATTACGAGTCTTTCTGACCCCAGCCGCGCGGCCGAGGTGAGCCTGGCGATCGACACCCTCTTTGCCAATTCCCCCAAAGAGACCCTTACCGAGACCGAGCAGGCCTTTCAGCTCGGGTTTGTGGCCATGACCGAGGCCATTGTCGTGGCGATTCGTGCGGTCTCTTTTGTCGTCATTCTGATCATCATGGCCGTCATGGCCAACACCATGTCGATGACGGCGCGTGAGCGCACCAGTGAATATGCAACGCTTAAGGCCTTGGGCTTCTCGCCGCGGTTCGTGGCGGGGCTCGTGGTTGGGGAGTCGATGCTGCTTGCGGTACTGGGGGGGCTTGCGGGCCTACTGGCCACCTATCCCGCCGCATGGGCCTTTCAGGCCTCCACCGGTAACCTCTTTCGCCATTTTGCGGTCTCAGCCGATACCAGCCTTATGCAGTTCTGGGCCGCCCTTGCCACAGGCCTGGTGGCCGCCTGTTTTCCTGCCTTGCGGGCCTACCGTATTCGCATCGTCGATGGCCTAAGGGCCGTCTAGGTTTTATTGGTTTCATGGCCTCCGCACTTCTCGCGGTTCCTCTGCGGTACAGCCTGCGTAATCTCTGGGTGCGCCGTCTCACCACGGTGCTCACCGCGCTGGGTATGGCCTTGGTGGTCTATGTCTTTGCTGCCGTGCTCATGCTCGATGCGGGGCTGCGCGAGACCCTGGTGGGTACCGGCGAGGCGGACAACATGGTGGTCATTCGTAAGGGATCGGTCACCGAGGTGCAGAGCGCAATCGACCGCGGTCAGGCCAATATCGTGTCGCAGATGCCGCAGGTCGCGAGCGTCATTGAGCCTCTGGTCTCCCGCGAGACCGTGGTGCTCGTTAATCTTAAGAAGATTGCCACAGGCCGCCCGTCGAACGTGGTCGTACGCGGGCTCGACGCCCAAGGGGCGGGCCTGCGCAGGCAGGTGCAGCTCATCGAAGGACGCATGTTTCGGCCGGGCTCCAACGAGGTGATCGTGGGCAAAGCCAGTGCGGGCCAGTTCCAGAATATGGCCCTGGGAGAGTCCCTGCGATTTGGCGGCCGCGACTGGCAGGTCGTGGGCTGGTTCGAAGCCGGTCGCAGTGGTTTTGACAGCGAAGTCTGGGCTGATGGGGAGATTCTCATGCAGTCCTTTCGCCGCGTCACCTATTCCTCTCTGGTGGTTCGCCTCTCCGATCCGAGCCAATCGGCTGCCTTTGCCGCGGCCGTAGAGGACGACCCGCGACTGCCCCTGCAGGCTAAGTCTGAGCGCGCCTATTACGAAGAGCAGTCTGAGACCCTCTCGCGGTTTATCCGCATTCTCGGGCTGAGTCTGACGGTCATTTTTTCTATTGGCGCCGTGATTGGGGCAACGATTACGATGCAGGCGGCCGTGGCCACCCGCACCGCAGAGATCGGCACGCTGCGGGCTCTGGGCTTTCAACGCCCTTCAATCCTTATGGCCTTTCTCGCAGAGGCGGTCTTTCTGTCGCTGGTCGGAGGCCTTGTAGGGCTTGGGTTAGCGAGTCTCATGCAGTTCGCAGAATTCTCCACTACCAACTTCCAGAGCTTTGCCGAGCTCTCCTTCGGCTTTTCTTTGACCCCGGCGATTATCATCCAGAGTCTTGTCTTTGCCGTCTTCATGGGCATCCTGGGTGGCATGCTGCCGGCCCTGCGTGCTGCCCGACTTTCTATTGTGGAGGCCCTTCGTGCAGCCTAATGCCTTTGGAATCGCCATGGCCTGGCGTCTCGCCCTGCGGGATATTCGCTCAGGCGCCTTGTCCCTGATGATTCTGGCCATCGTGGTCTCGGTGACTGCCGTCAGTGCCGTGGGTATTCTTTCCAAACGGGTGGAGCAGGCGCTGCTCAAAGACGCCCAGGCGAGCCTCGGCGCCGACCGGCTGCTGGTCTCGGATCGCACACTGCCCGACGCCTGGCAGCGCACGGCCGAGACGATGGGCCTGAAGACCGTTCAGGGCAGCCAGTTTCCAAGCATGGTGCTGGCAGGCGATCGTGGCCAACTGGTCTCTGTGAAGACCGTTGAAGCGGGCTACCCCTTGCGCGGGCGGCTCGAGATACAGACGGCCGAGGGCCTTGCGGTCAATCCCCCGGTACGTCCCGGCCATGCCTTTATCGATCCGAGTCTGGCAGCGCGTCTCGATATTGCGATCGGCGATCGGCTGCAGCTTGGGCAGGCACTGCTAATGGTGCAGGGGCTCATTCTTCTTGAGCCCGACCGGGGCATGAACTTTGTCAACCTCTCGCCGCGCATCATCGCCCATCACAGTGATCTTGCAGCAACCGGGCTCGTATCGGCGGGCAGTCGGGTGCGGTATCGCCTCTGGGTCGGCTCCGAGGACCCGCAAAGGCTTGCCGCCTTTGACCGTGAAATTCTTCCTAGCCTTGCCGCAGGCCAGCGATTTGAGACCATCGACAACGCCCGGCCTGAACTGCGCAATGCCTTAGACCGCGCCAACGGGTTTCTCTCACTCACCGGTATGGTGGCCATGCTCACCGCCTGCGCAGCCATGGCGCTGGCGGCGCGTCGACTCGGAAGCCTCTATCGTCCCCGACTTGCGGTCATGAAGGTGATGGGTGCCTCGGGCGCACAGCTGCGGGGCTATTGGGCGGTGGCCTTGGGTCTGATGGTGCTGGGGTCTGCGGCGCTCGGACTCCTCTTGGGCTATGCAGTACAACTTGCACTCGCCTCCGCACTCGTATCGCTGATGCAGGTGGCGCTGCCGCCCATGCCCCAGCTGCCCTGGCAGCCCCTAGTGCAGGGCCTTGCGCTCTCTCTGGGCATGACCCTGGTCTTTGCCTGGCCGGCGGTGTTAGAGGCCATACGTGTGCCGGCGATGGCGAGTCTTCGGGATCTTCCGGGGGAGGAGCCGGCAGCCGTGCGGGCGGCATCGGGGTTTTCTTTGCGTCTGCGTCGGCTCAGTCCCCGGCTGGTGCGGTTTGTCCTTTTCTGGGCGGGCATGGCGGCACTCCTCTGGCTGGGCAGCCAGGACTTTGCCTTGGCGCTTCTTGTCACTGCCGGCTTTGCTGTCATCGGACTCGTGGTCTTTGGCCTCCTGCTTGCGATTTTCCGCGGGGTGGGGCGGCTACTGGTGTCCTCTGTGCGTCTGCCCTGGGCCTGGGTAAGCCTGCGCCGGGCGCTCTTGCGCAGGACCATGGGACTATCGGCCCAGGTGCTGGGCCTGGGCATGGCCCTCTCGGCCCTCATGCTCCTGGCCTTTGTGCGCACGGACCTCGTGAATGCCTGGGATCGCAGCCTGCCTGCCGATGCGCCCAACCGGTTTCTGATCAACATCGTGCCTGGCCAGGAGTCGGGTGTCACCGAGATCCTTCAAGACGAGGGGGTTACAGACCCTGTACTTTATCCCATGGTCCGTGGCCGCCTCGTACGCATCAATGACCGGGAGGTCTCTCCCGAGGCCTATTCCGATGATCGTGCGCAGCGTCTGGTGGACCGCGAGATGAACCTCTCGTATGCGGCCACGCTGCCCGCCCATAACCGCATTGCCCGCGGTCAGCCGCTCAATCCCCAGGGCCAGGAGGTCTCGGTGGAAGACGGCATTGCCAAGACGCTGGGCATTGCGATGGGCGATGTTCTGGAGTTTGATATTTCCGGTGAGCGCGTGCCCATGACGGTGACGAGCCTGCGCAGCCTGCGCTGGGATTCGATGCAGGCCAACTTCTTCATGATCGCCAGCCCTGCGGTGCTGAAGGATCTGCCGCAGACCTTTATCACCTCCTTTCACCTGCCCAGAGGGCAGGGAGTCGATCTTGAGCGCCGACTCCTGGGCCAATACCCGGGGGTCAGCCTGATTGATCTCGACAGCCTCTTGGCCCAGATCCGTCGCATCCTGGGGCAGGTGGTGGCGGCTGTGCAGTCGCTCTTTGTCTTTAGCCTGATTGCGGGCGCGCTGGTGCTCTGGGCGGCGCTGGTGGCCACGCGCGAAGAGCGGTTACGCGAGGCCGCCTTGCTGCGTGCTTTTGGCGCCAGCCGCGCCCAGCTTGTGCGCGCCCAGATGCTGGAGTTGGCCTTCGTCGGTGCCCTGGCGGGCCTGGCCTCTGCTGCACTCGCCCAGGGGCTGGGGGGTGTTGTGGCCGAACAGATTTTTAGTCTGCCGGTGCCCTTTCGGCTTCTGCCGCTTGCCTGGGGGGCCTTGATTGGCGCGGTGATCTGCATGGCCTCGGGCTGGCTCGCCTTGCGCAGTGTCTTAAATAGCCCGGCGGTCACTGCGCTGCGGGCGACCGCCTAGCGGCGGGTGCGCTGCCGCGTGTGACCCCATGCCTACAGGCTTTCTCGTCTCTGGTGCGCGTCTGCGGGACCAGCGCGCCGGACTTGACGAAATAGCCCGTATTGCGATCGACGCGGGCCGCGCGATTATGCAGGTCTATGCGCAGCCAGAGGCCTGGAATGTCGCGATAAAGCAAGACGCCTCCCCCGTGACCGAGGCTGATCTGCGGGCCAATGAAATCATCGTGTCGGCCTTGTCGAGGCTGGCGCCAGAGATTCCGGTGTTGTCCGAGGAGTCCCCATGGACGGGCGATACCGCGGGCACTTACTGGGCGGTAGACCCGCTTGATGGCACCAAAGAATTCTTGAAACGTAATGGCGAGTTCACGGTGAATATCGCCCTGGTCGTCAACGGCATCGCGCAACTGGGCGTGATCTGCGCCCCGGCATGGAAGACCCTATGGGTGGGGGTATCTGGCGACCTCACCGCTGACGCGCAGAGGCCCTGGGCCGCACGCATGGAACTCTCGGCGCTCGAGCTCTCGTCGTTTGCCCGTGGGCGCTGGCAGGAGATTTCGGCGGCCACTGCTGTTTCACCTCAGCCCTTAGATGCCCATGCCGATCGGCAACCAGGCCAATCTCTGCCACCCGCGCCGTTACCCTTGCGCATGGTTGTGTCA
>JBEDFV010000161.1:0-10496 GCA_041175005.1 Pseudomonadota bacterium | reverse complement strand
GCGTCGGCCTCGGGCAGGGTAAGCGGCAGCCCCTGCGTCATGAGTGGTGCGGTGACGATAAAGATAATCAGCAGCACCAGCATGACGTCTACAAAAGGCGTGGTGTTGATCTCCGAGATGGGCTCAGCCTGGTCCTGCGAAGAAAACTGGCCAATGGTCATGACTTCACCCGCCTGCCGTTAGCCGCGCATGGACTGCAGATCATGGGCAAAGCCATCGAGTTCGGCCAATATCACCCGATTGCTACGGACCAGGGCGTTGTAGGCGATGACGGCAGGAATCGCCACAAAGAGGCCAGCCGCCGTCATGATGAGTGCCTCGCCCACAGGCCCAGCCACCTGGTTGATCATGACAGGGCCCTCGCCTTCAATGCCCACGAGGGCATTGAAAATAGACCAGACGGTACCGAAGAGTCCCACGAAGGGCGCGGTGTTTCCGATGGTGGCCAGTGCGGTTAGGCCGGTCTCCAGGTCTGTCTTGGCATCGAGTAGGGCGGTTCTAAGCCGGCGGGTAATCTGGTCGTCCGCCGTGGCCGATGCAGCAAGGCTTCCCGGCGTAGCCAACGGGCTGTCAGCGGCCATGGCCATGGCCTGGAGATAGCCCATGCGATCGGAGTCTGCTAGGCGCCTACGGGCCTCTTCGGCCGAGGGGGCACTCCAGTAGGCGTCTATTAAAGTGCGGCTTGTATGCTGCAGCCTGCGGACCCGCCCAAATTTATTGAAGATAACCGTCCAGGACCAGACCGACATCACGACCAGAACCACCGCAACCGACCCAATGACAACGTCTATTGAGGCAGTCATTTCGGGCGCTTATGCGGACAGGCTTTTCTCTGGCAGTGGCCATAGAGGGCCAGAGAATGGTCTTGGAGCAGAAAGCCTTTTTCTTCTGCAATCCTGTGCTGTCGGTCTTCGATCTTGGAGTCAAAAAATTCCTCTACGCGGCCGCAGTCGAGACAGACGAGGTGGTCGTGGTGGTTTCCTTCGTTTAACTCAAAGACGGCCTTACCCGATTCAAAATTCGAGCGCAGCAAAATACCCGCCTGCTCAAACTGGGTGAGCACCCGGTAGACAGTGGCAAGGCCGATATCGACATTCTCTGCCAGCATGACGCGATAGACGTCCTCGGCGCTGAGGTGGCGTGTCTTGGACTGCTCAAAGATTGCCAGCACCTTGAGTCTGGGTACGGTGACCTTTAAGCCAGTATTCTTAAGGTCTGCGGCAAGCTGATCGGCGGGCGTCATGCGACTTATGATAACGAGTTTGGCTTACCGCTTTAGGCCTTTTTCTTAGATTCGTGGTGCAATCGGGCTTATGAGAATTCTTTCTTCCGCGTTTTTTCTTGGCACAAGACGGCTCTGCGCTGTAGGCGTCGCCACTGCAGTGGTCGTGCTCTTGCCGGGATGTGCGGCCGTGGATCAGTTTCGAGAAGACCCGCCAAACTGGCTCACGCCTTATCGGCCCGATATCGGCCAGGGCAATTTCATTTCCCAAGATATGGTCGAACGATTGTCCCAGGGCATGCCACGAGAGCAGGTGCGTGCCGTTCTCGGCACACCGCTTCTGGTGGACCCCTTTCGTGACAACCGGTGGGAATATGTTTTTGATATCCGCCGCGGCGACGGGCAGCGAGAGCGTCGGCGCTTCTTCGTGCGGTTTGAGGGCGATCGACTCGTTGAATGGGGCGGGGACCCCCTCCCAAAGGCCTCGGCCGATGCCCTTTTGCCGCTGCGTCCTGCCCGGTAATCGGCTTTCTTCTTCTTACTAACCTCGCCACGAAGGACCCAGAGACAAATGGCTATTCGAATTGCGGTGGCAGGGGCCTCCGGACGCATGGGTCAGGGGCTCATTGCAGGCGCCTTGGCCCAGCCTGACATAGCGTTGGTTGCCGCACTCGACCGCACCGACAGTCCGCTGTTAGGCAAAGATGCGGGACAGCCTCTGGGGCAGGTGACGGGCGTTATGGTCACCCATGATCTTTCCGTGCTGGCAGATGCTGAGGTGCTTATTGATTTCACCCGGCCGGAGGCGAGCCTACAGTACCTCTCTGCCTGCCAGACGCATGGCACGCGGCTGGTGTTGGGCACTACCGGTTTTGATGCCCAAGGCTTAGCCCAGATTCGCACTCTGGCTGCTTCGTTACCGGTGGTCTTTGCACCCAATATGAGTGTCGGGGTCAACGTAACCTTAAAGATCCTTGAGCATGCCGCGCGGTACCTGTCTGAGGGATTCGATATTGAGGTAATTGAGGCGCATCATCGCTTGAAGGTGGACGCGCCGTCGGGCACGGCCCTAAAGATGGGAGAGGTGGTGGCCCATGCGGCCGGCCGAGACTTTGCGCGTGATGCTGTCTTTGCCCGAGAGGGCCACACCGGCCCGCGCAGCGATCGTGAAATTGGGTTTTCGGTGATTCGCGGGGGCGATATTGTGGGCGACCACACCGTGCTTTTTGCGGGAACGGGCGAGCGCATCGAGATCACCCATCGCTCCTCTTCGCGCACCACCTATGTGGAGGGGGCGCTGCGGGCTGCCCGCTTTCTTATGCGTCAGACCACGGGCCTCTTCGATATGCAGGATGTCTTGGGGCTACGGGGCTAGAACTTCCTTACAGAGACAGTAACTCACGGGCCAGCGCCCGGGATCCCGTCTTTAGGCCCTCATCGCCCAGCATGCGGGCGATCTCGTCGGTGCGGGCCTCGCCCTCAAGAGCCTGAAGCTGGCTCTCCATCTGGCCCTTTGCATTGACTGACTTGCTCACCTGCAGATGATGGTGGCCGCGGGCCGCCACCTGAGGCAGATGGGTCACCGCGAGTACCTGGCGGGAATTGCCAAGTTCTCGCAGTAGACGACCCACCACATGGCCGGTGTTGCCGCCAATTCCCACATCCACCTCATCGAAGATGAGCGTGGGTGTATCGGTGGCCTGGGCGGCAACGGCTGCGATGGCTAGACTCACCCGTGAGAGTTCCCCGCCGGAGGCCACCTTGGCCAGGGGAAATGCGGGCCCCTGGGCCTGATGTTGCACCTCAAAAATGAGGTCTTCTAGACCATGGCCAGCGGGCGTCTCACGCGGCTGAAGGCGGGCACGGAACTGCATACCACCCATGGCGAGTTCCTTGAGCCACTGACTCACCTGTTCTCCAAAGGCTGGCGCCGCCTTAGATCGCGCCTCGGTAAGCGCCTTGGCCTGCGTCATGTACTCTGCCTGGGCCTTCGCCATCTGAGCCTCCAGAGACGCGATATCGAGAGCGCCTTCGGCCTCTTGCAGGCCTGCTTCCAACTCTGCCTGCAGCGTATAGAGGTCTTCGGGCCGTGCACGTAGCTTTCGGGCGGCCTCAAAGATCTGACTCACGCGCTCTTCGACTTCTTCGAGCCGTGCGGGGTCGAGATCCGCGCGGGCGAGATATCGGCCCAGGGCGGTGCCTGCCTCCTGCAGGCCGATGGTGGCGCTGTCCAGCAGATCTGCGATTTCAGAAAGGCGGTTGTCCTTGGCGGCGAGGCTTCGGAATCGATCGGCAAGGCGGCTCGTGCGGGCCACGAGACTCTGGTCTTCTGCCTCTTCGATTTCTTCGAGTGCTGTTTGGCTCGCCGTAATCAGTTCGGCCCCATGGGACAGCCGCCGCTGCTCCTCGCTGAGTTCTTCCCAGTCCTGGGGGCCAAGCGCGAGTCCTTTGAGTGTCTCGACCTTCCAGCGCAGCTGTTCGGCACGCTCTTCGATCAGGCTGGCCTTGGTTCTGGCCTCTTCCAGCTGGGCCTGTCGCTCCTGCCATGCGGCATAGGCCTGGCCAACGCGTGCCACCAGCTCCGTGTGCCCTGCATGCCGATCAAAAAGCGCGCGCTGGGCCGATGCCTTCTGCAGCGCCTGGTGGGCATGCTGGCCATGAATATCCACCAGCATTTCGCCGAGTTCGCGCAGCTGGTTGAGTGTGACAGGCTGGCCGTTGATCCAGGCCCGGGATCGGCCTGCTGCTTCAAGGGTTCGACGCAATAAGAGGCTGTCGTCTACCGTATCGAGGCCAGCAGCCTGAAGCCAGGCCGAGATTGTGGGCTGCAGCCGTGGGGGGGGAAGGAATTCGGCCGTGAGATCGGCCCGTGCGGCGCCTGGACGAATCTGGGCGGGGTCTGCACGGTCGCCGAGCAGGAGACCGAGGGCATCGAGCAGAATAGACTTTCCGGCTCCGGTCTCGCCGGTGAGAACCGTGAGGCCTTCGGAGAGGTCGACCTCAAGGGCCGAGACAATGACAAAGTCGCGAAGCGTAAGCGTGCGCAGCATAGTGGGCGGTAACGTTAGGCATGTTCGGTGGGAGGAGCGGGATCGGGACGACCCGCAAGCACCGGGTTGGCGCTCCAATGCAGTTTATGGCGGAGCATGGCGTAATAGTCATACCCCTTCGGGTGAAGAAGCCGCACCGGATAGGGTGCCGCCTGAATCTGAATCTTGTCGCCATCTTGCAGGGCGGTGAGCGCCTGCATATCGCAGTGGAGTTCGGTGCCTGCACCATCATTGACCATGACGGTAACCTCCGCCTCCCAGGGCAGAACGATCGGGCGGCTTGAGAGCGCCTGCGGCGCAACGGGCACGAGAATGGCGCCCTGAAGTCGTGGATGCAGGATAGATCCATTGGCCGAGAGGGCATAGGCGGTCGAACCCGTGGGGGTGGCGAGAATGAGGCCATCGGCCCGTAGGCTCTGCAGATAGTTGCCATCGACAAAGACATCAACCTCCACCATGCGGCTCACGGCCCCTCGGCTTATCACGGCGTCATTGAGTGCCGGGGCCTGGAAGATGGAGACCCAGGGCGACTGCGGGCTGGTACGCCGGTTGACGGCGACCTGCAGCATGCCCCGGAGTTCGAGATGCCCCTGGCCCTGCAGCATGGGGGGGAGATCCTTCTCGATCTGGGAGATTTCCAGGTCGGTCATGAACCCAAGTCGTCCTTGGTTGATACCAATAACCGATATCCCACGCGGGGCGAGCCGACGCGCAACACCAATCAGCGTGCCGTCCCCGCCGAGGACGATGGCGAGATCGATAGCCTGGCTGAGGGCCTCAAAGGGCAAGACTCTGGCACGCGGTCCGTACGCCTGTGTCTGCCCGCAGCTCTCGGCTGTCGCAGCCTCTATAAAGACTTCCGCCTCTGGGGCATGGCGCGTGAGGCAGTCAATAATCTGTGACAAAGGGCTGGCAAGGCCCGGCGTCTGGGGGCGCCCAAAGACCGCGATCTTATGAAATGCCAGCGACATGGCTGGCATTAGACCACAGCCCTGTCGAGAGAACTCTACAATGCAGGCTATGGATGAACGATCGCGCCAACTCCTCAAGACCCTAATTGAACGTTATATCTCTGAGGGGCAGCCGGTAGGCTCGCGTGCACTGTCGAAGTTTTCGGGCCTCGACCTCTCGCCTGCCACGATTCGTAATGTCATGTCTGACCTTGAGGAGATGGGGCTGGTGGTGAGCCCCCACACATCGGCCGGGCGGGTTCCGACACCAAAGGGGTACCGGCTTTTTGTCGACTCACTTCTCACGGTGCAGCCCATGGCCGCTGACATCGAAGCAAGCCTCGGCGGGCAGCTTCAGGCCGACGCGCCGAGTCAGGTGGTGGCCCACGCGGCCTCGTTGCTTTCCAGCCTCTCGCACTTTGCCGGTGTGGTCTGCGCGCCGCGCCGGGGGGGTGTCTTTCGGCACGCCGAGTTTCTGCGTCTGGGCGAGCGCAGGCTTCTTCTGATTCTTGTTACCCCCGAGGGGGATGTGATTAATAAGGTTATTCATCCCGACCAAGACTTCGCACCCGAGACCCTTGTGCAGGCTGGCAACTACCTCACCGCCCAGTACGCAGGAATGAGTCTGGATGCGGTGCGCAAGCGACTTGCCCAGGAGGTGGCAGATCTGCGGCAGGACGTGTCCCGGCTTATGCTCAAGGCGGTCGAGGAGGGCGGTGCGGCTTTAAGCGACCCCGATGGGTCGATCGTAATTTCTGGCGAGCGCCGCCTCTTAGATGTCGCCGATCTCTCAGAAGACATGACACGGCTGCGCCAGCTCTTTGATCTTTTCGAGCAGAAATCGATTCTTGCTCGGCTCTTAGATCATTCGGTGCAGGCCCAGGGGGTGAAGATTTTTATTGGCGGCGATTCGGATCTGGTACCGGTGCAGGAACTCTCGGTGATTACTGCCCCCTATCAGGTCCATGGCCGCGTGGTGGGTACGCTTGGCGTCATTGGTCCGACGCGGATGGCTTATGATCGGGTCATTCCGATTGTGGATATCACCGCACGGCTGGTATCCACGGCCCTGACCCACCTTGCCTCCGAACAAGCCGGCGGCACCCCTTAAACCGCCCCTTGTGATGACCCTTCCGCTTCCTGCCAGCGCCATACGTGAAGAGCCTCCGTATCGTCACGGCAGTCGTTCGCGTGTGGGCGTTTTGCTGGTAAATCTGGGTACGCCCGATGCCCCCACGGCCCCGGCCTTACGTCGCTACCTGAAAGAGTTTTTGTCCGATCCCCGGGTGGTCGAAATCCCCAAAGTCATCTGGTGGCCGATTCTTAACCTCATTATTCTCACCGTGCGTCCAGCCAAATCGGCCGCGAAGTATGCCTCGGTCTGGATGCAGCAGGGCTCGCCTTTGCGGGTCTATTCGGAGGCCCAGCGAGATCGTCTGCAGGCGGCACTGCGGGAGAAGTCTCTGGACATCGAGGTAGAACTCGCCATGCGCTATGGCCAGCCAAGCATTCCGTCGGGGGTAGATGCGTTAAAGGCACGTGGCGTCACCCGTATGGTGGTGCTGCCCCTATACCCGCAGTTTTCTGCCAGTACCACGGCCACGGTCTTTGACAAGATCTATGAGAGCCTCGCCCAGTTGCGTAACCCCCCGGCACTGCGTCTGGTCCGTAGCTTCTGTGATCACCCCGCCTACATCGAGGCCTGGGCCGACCAGATCCGCAGCTATTGGCAGCAGCACGGACGAGGCGACCTGCTCTTATTTAGCTTTCATGGGGTGCCCAAGCGCAGTCTGCTGAAGGGAGACCCCTACCATTGCGAGTGCCACAAGACCGGTCGCCTGATTGCTGAGGCCCTTGGTCTTGCTACGCACGAATGGAAGCTCTCGTTTCAGTCGCGGTTTGGTCGGGCAGAGTGGCTCAAGCCGTACACCGTGGAGAGCCTCGAGTCGCTTCCGGCACAGGGTGTGAAGCGGCTCGACATCGCCTGCCCGGGGTTTATCTCTGACTGCCTTGAGACGCTTGAAGAAATTGCCATGGAGGGCCGGGAAGATTTCATGGCCGCTGGTGGCGAGGTCTACCACTACATTCCCTGCCTGAATGATCAGCCCGCTGCGATTGCCATGCTCGCGTCGTTGGTTGCGCAGGAGACCGCGGGCTGGCCTGTGGGAGAAGAGTCTGCGGTGGCTCAGGCCCAACGGCAGCAGGCGCGGGACCGCGCCTTGGCGCTGGGCGCGGTCGACTAACTAGTGGCGGCTAGTTAAAGAAGTCGCGTACCTTTTCCATCCAGCTCTTGCTCTGCGGGTTGTGCCGATCGCCTCCCTCTTCGAGTGATTCTTCGAAGGCCTGCAGCAGCTGCTTTTGTTTGTCAGAGAGCTTCACCGGGGTCTCGAGTACGACATGGCAGTAGAGATCGCCTGGCACATTGGACCGGACATTCTTAATGCCCTTACCCCGGAGCCGAAACGTTTTGCCCGTCTGGGTGCCCTCGGGCAGATCAAAACTGGCCCGCCCATTGAGTGTGGGGACATCAATGGACCCGCCTAGGGCTGCACGGGCGAAGCTCACCGGGATCTCACAGTGGAGATCATCGCCGTCGCGCTGAAACACGCGATGGACTTTGACTGAGATTTCCACATAGAGGTCTCCTGCAGGCCCACCGTTGAGGCCCGGCTCGCCATTGCCAGCCGAGCGGATCCGCATGCCGTCGTCGATGCCTGCAGGAATTTTGACTTCAAGGGTTTTCTGCTTGCGCACCCGGCCAACCCCATCGCAGGTGCCGCAGGGATGGGGAATGGTCTTACCCGAACCATGACAGCTCGGGCAGGTCTGCTGGATCGAAAAAAACCCCTGTTGCATGCGGACCTGGCCCTGGCCGCCGCAGGTCTTGCAGGTCTCGGCCTTGGTACCTGGCTTGGCCCCTGTGCCGTTACAGGTGCCACACGATTCCCAGCTGGGCACCCGAATCTCGGTCGTGAATCCCTGGGCGGCCTGCTCCAGGGTGATCTCCATCGCATAGCGCAGGTCGCTGCCGCGATAGACATTGGATCGCTGGCCCCCACCGCCACCGCCGCGACCACCACGTGCGCCTCCGAAGATATCGCCAAAGATGTCGCCAAAGGCGTCTGCAAAGCCAGAGAAGTCTTGGCCTCCCGCTCCGCCGCCCATGTTGGGGTCTACGCCAGCATGGCCAAACCGGTCGTAGGCGGCCCGCTTCTCGGCGTCGCTGAGCATCTCGTAGGCCTCTTTGGCCTCTTTGAATTTGGCCTCGGCGGTCTTGTCGTCGGGATTGCGATCGGGGTGAAACTTCATCGCCAGCTTGCGGTAGGCCTTCTTCAGGTCTTCGTCGCTCGCGTTTTTTGCCACCCCTAGTACTTCGTAATAGTCTCGTTTGGCCATGGTTCTTTAATGGAAGACGCCGGGTCGAGCCCGGCGTGGTCTAACAACATGCAGTACGGATGGTATCGGTACCCGCCCTTAGTCGCGCTTGACCTCTTTGAATTCGGCATCGACTACGTCTTCGGCGCTGGACTTCTCATCACCCCCTGCGCCCGCGCTCGCACCGGCTGCTCCCGGCGCGGAGGCCTGGGCATAGACCTTCTCGCCCAACTTCTGCGAGGCCTTCATAAGGTTGTCGGTCTTCGACTCGATCGCGTCTTTGTCTTCACCCTGGGTAACCGCCTCAAGCTCCTTGATGGCCTCCTCAATCTTGGCCTTCTCATCGGCATCGATCTTGTCGCCGTGCTCCTCGAGCGACTTCTTCACCGAATGGACCATGGCCTCGGCGGTGTTTCGGGCCTGGACGAGCTCGACACGCTTTTTGTCTTCTGACGCATTGGCCTCGGCATCGGCCACCATCTTGTTGATCTCGTCTTCCGACAGGCCTGAGTTGGCCTTGATGGTGATCTTATTTTCTTTGCCGGTGGCCTTGTCTTTGGCAGAGACATGCAGGATACCGTTGGCGTCGATATCGAAGGTCACCTCAATCTGCGGCGTACCCCGCGGTGCGGGCGGAATACCTTCCAGGTTGAATTCGCCCAGGCTCTTATTGGCACTGGCCACTTCCCGCTCGCCCTGATAGACCTTAATAGTCACGGCCGGCTGGTTGTCATCGGCGGTAGAGAAGGTCTGCGAGAACTTGGTCGGAATGGTGGTGTTCTTCTGGATCATCTTGGTCATGACCCCACCGAGGGTTTCTATACCCAGTGACAGCGGCGTGACATCGAGCAGAAGCACGTCTTTCCGATCGCCTGCCAACACAGAGCCCTGGACCGCCGCACCCACGGCCACGGCCTCATCCGGGTTGACATCCTTGCGGGGCTCTTTTCCGAAGAAGGCTTTGACTGCCTCTTGTACTTTGGGCATGCGGGTCATGCCACCGACCAGAATGACGTCATCAATCTGGGAGGCCGAGACGCCTGCGTCCTTAAGCGCAGTCTTACAGGGCTCTATGGTGCGACTGATCAGATCATCGACCAGGGACTCAAGCTTTGCCCGGGTAATCTTGAAGGTGAGGTGCACTGGCGCGCCATTGGCCATGGCGATATAGGGCTCGTTGAGCTCGGTCTGCTGGCTCGAAGAGAGCTCAATCTTGGCCCGCTCGGCGGCAGACTTAATGCGCTGCAGGGCGATGGGGTCTTTGCCCAGGTCGACGCCGTTTTGCTTTTTAAATTCGTCAATGATGTGGTCGATGATGCGCTGGTCGAAGTCTTCGCCGCCCAAGAAGGTGTCTCCGTTGGTGGAGAGCACTTCGAACTGCTTCTCGCCATCGACATCGGCGATCTCAATGATCGAGACATCGAAGGTGCCGCCCCCGAGGTCGTAGACGGCAATCTTGCGGTCTTTGCCGCCCGATTTGTCAAGACCGAAGGCAAGCGCCGCAGCGGTGGGCTCGTTGATGATGCGTTTGACTTCGAGGCCCGCGATGCGGCCCGCGTCTTTTGTGGCCTGGCGCTGGGCGTCGTTGAAGTAGGCAGGTACCGTGATTACTGCCTCCGTGACTTCGTGACCGAGGTAGTCCTCGGCGGTCTTCTTCATCTTGCGCAGTACTTCGGCGCTTACCTGCGGGGGCGCAAGCTTTTTGTCCCGAACCCCAACCCAGGCGTCGCCGTTCTCTGCCTTCACAATCTGAAAGGGCATGAGCTCGATGTCTTTTTGTACTTCTTTGTCGGTGAACTTGCGGCCGATGAGTCGCTTGACGGCGTAGAGCGTGTTTTTGGGGTTGGTGACAGCCTGCCGCTTTGCAGGCGCGCCCACCAGAATCTCGCCATCTTCCAT
>JBEDFV010000160.1:0-4147 GCA_041175005.1 Pseudomonadota bacterium | reverse complement strand
CCGATCGGCCAACGCGCCCGCAATGGGCTGGCCAATACCCCAGGCCAGATTTTGAATCGCCATGGCGATCGCAAAGGCCTCTCGTCCAAAGCCAAAGCTGCCTACCGCATTGGGGTTCGATACCGGATCAACAAAGAGGCCAAAGCTCGATCGTGACCCAAAGGCAATCATGCCAATGAGACAGCCACAGACCACCATGAGCCAGAGCGCGACAGAAAGTTTTGGACGAGCAGGCGCCATAAAAACCCAAAAGAAAAAAGGAGCTCCGCCTTGTCGCAAGGACAGCAGAACGACCCGAAGGATAGTGTTTTGCGCCTAGACAACCCCGGCACCTAAAGCGCCGAGAAGACTGCCCTTGGCAGACGCAGCGCGTAGGTTCTTAGTTAGGAGAGGGGATGGCCTTCAGCACAGCCAAGGCCTGATGATACTCCCGCGCCAGCTGCTCCACGACGGCGGCGGCCGGAAGCACCGCATCGATACCGGCCACGCTCTGGCCCGCCCCCCAGATGTCTTTCCAGGCCTTGGCACCGGCGGCCTCGCGCATCTGCCCCATATCCATCTTGGTCTTGTCAGAACTCGCCAGAGCCGCCGGGTCGAGCCCTGCGCGAACAATGCTGCCCTTCAGATAATTACCCAAGACGCCCGTGAAGCTGTTGGTATAGACGATGTCTTCGGCATGCGCATCGACGACCATCTGCTTGTATTCGGCTGCGGCCCGGGCCTCTTCGGAGGCGACAAACCGGGTGCCCATGTAGGCAAGGTCGGCCCCCATGGCCTGGGCGGACAGAATATGTTGGCCACGACTCATCGCGCCGGAGAGAATCACCACGCCCCGATAAAAACTGCGCACCTCTTCGATGAGCGCAAAGGGACTTAATGCGCCCGCATGGCCCCCGGCACCGGCAGCCACGAGAATCAGGCCATCCACCCCCGCCTCCGCTGCCTTCTGGGCATGCCGCAGACTAATGATGTCGTGAAACACCAGGCCGCCATAGCTGTGTGCCGCCTGCACCACGGGGGTGGGCGCATGCAGGCTCGTGATCATAATGGGCACCTTGTGCCGCACACAGGCGGCAATATCGCTCTCGAGCCGCGGGTTCGACGGATGCACAATCTGATTCACCGCGAAGGGCGCAGCCTTTGGGTCGGCTGCAAGCGCCTGCGTAATCTGGGTGAGCCAGTCTTCGAGTTCTTCTGGCCTGCGGGCATTGAGTGCAGGAAACGAGCCCACAATGCCCGCCTTACACTGGGCAATGACCAGTGCCGGGTTAGAGACGATAAAAAGCGGCGCCCCGATGAGGGGCAGGCGCAACGACTGCAGGAGTGGAGGGAGCAACGCCACGCGCAGACTAGGCCGCAGCCCGGGTTCCGAGCTTGGCCGCATCGCGGGCCAGGGCCTCCCGATCGGAGAGGCGACGGAACCAGAGCGTAATGGCCGTGCTCGTAAGCACGATAAAGAGGGAATAGAGCAGGGGCACCAGTAGCACCTGCTGCTGCATCTCTCCAGTAAAGGTGAGGGTAACAATGAGTGCGGCCAGGGGCCCATTCTGTATGCCCGTCTCTAGCGCAATGGTGCGGCTACGGTTGGTGTCTTGACGCAGCACGCGAGCAAAGAAAAACCCAAGCGCCATACCAAAGAGGCCCAGGCCAATAGCACTGAAATAGACTGGCCAAGGCGTGGTTGCAAGAAGCTGATGGTTACGCGGCACCCAGGTCACAATCAGAAAGAGTATGACAACAACGCCCAACAGGGCGCCTAAGAGTTCTATCGTGGCGCCCACATTGGGGTTGAGCTTACGCAGCACCATGCCAATAATCGTGGGCACGAGCAACACCACCAAGACCTGGGCCACATTGCCCGGGGGAATGCGGAAGTCGCCCGAGATGCCGGCCTGGCCAGAATAAAACTCCAATAGCAGCGGCACCATCACCAGTGCCACCAGGGTCGAGACGCTCGTCATCATGATCGACAAGGCGAGCACACCCTTGCTGAAGTAGGTGAATATGTTCGAGGTGGTGCCCCCGGGCATACAGGCAATAAGAATAAGACCCACGGCAATGCCGGGCGCAAATCCCATGGTGACCGCGAGCACAAACCCCAGAAACGGCATGATGCCGTATTGACACAACACCCCCACCAGAATGCCCTTCGGCTTTCTAAAGGCGATCAGAAAATCACGCGGTGTCAGCGAGGCGCCCATGCCCAGCATGATCACCATCATCATGATGCCCAGCAGTTTGGTTTCGAGTTCTGTCAACATGGTCTAGATCGCTTCTTGTCTGAGGGCGCGCCGCAAGACCTTGCCAATCGGGGTCTTGGGCAGCTGGTCGCGCATCACAATGGTTTTGGGCACCTTGTAACTCGCCAGATAGGTGCGGCAGTGGGCTGTGATTTCTTCGGTACTGGGGGGCGAGGGATGATCGGGGTTGGCCACCACAAAGGCACAGACCGCCTCATCGGTCTTTTCATCAGGAATGCCAATCACGGCCACCTCAAGCACCGAATCGAGTTGGGCAATGACATCTTCCACTTCGTTGGGATAGACATTAAATCCAGAAACAAGAATCATGTCCTTCTTGCGATCGACGATGCGCAGAAAGCCCTGGGCATCGATGCTGGCAATATCTCCAGTTGCGAGCCACCCGTCTTTAAGCACCCGCGCGGTCTCTTCGGGCTGATTCCAGTAGCCCCGCATGACTTGTGGGCCCTTCACCCAGAGTTCTCCGGCCTCGCCATCGGGTACGGCTGTCTCGTTCTCATTGAGAAGACGAATATCGGTACCAGGTGCGGGTACCCCAATACTTCCGAGAAGCGCCTTGTCGCTAATGGGGTTAAAGCTCACGACAGGCGAGCTCTCGGTGAGGCCATAGCCTTCTGAGATCGGCGTCTGTGTGACTTCGCGCCAATGCTGGGCTACGGCGGTATGCAAGGATGCACCCCCGGCGATTGACGCCTTTAAGTGCTTTGGCGGATAGGCGAGAAACCATTCCTCGTTGAGCAGCCCATTAAAGAGGGTGTTGACCCCCGTCATCCAGGTAATAGGATAGTTCTCAATGGCGCGCTGCAGGTTACGAATCGGGCGCGGGCTTGGAATGAGAATATTGCGGGCCCCGATCGAGAGAAAGCCCAGAAGGTTCGCGGTGAAGGCAAAGATGTGATACAGCGGCAGGGCCGTAAGAACGCATTCTTTGTGCAGCTGCATCTGGTCGGCCCCCATGGCGATCATCTGCTGCACATTACGCAAGAGGTTTTCATGGGTGAGCATGGCCGCTTTGCTCACGCCCGTAGTACCCCCCGTGTATTGCAGCACGGCCAGGTCTTCGGGCCGAAGGCCCTTCCAGAAGATGTCTGCAGACTGTCCAGAGAGCGCCGTGCGCCCCTGGGCCAAGGCATCGCGCAGACGTACATGGGGCACTCGAATGGCGGGCAAAACCTGATTCCAGACCTTCTGCACAAGCCGCACCACCGCATTGGGTATTGCGGGGAAGAATTCGGTGACTGCTGCCACCACCACATGCTGCACCTGGGTCTGCGCGAGCACCTCAGGCAGCTTATCGGCAAACATATCGACAATCACCAAGGCCTTGACACCGGCATCATTAAACTGGTGAATCATCTCCGTGGGCGTGTAGAGCGGGTTGGTGTTCACGAGCACACAACCGGCTTTTAAGACACCGAAGGTGACCACCGGGTAGCCCAGTGAGTTGGGCAGTTGCACCGCCACACGATCCCCTGCCGAGAGCTTCAAGACCGACCGCAGGTAGGCCGCGAAGGCGTCGGACAAGGCATCCACCTGGGCGAAGGTAATGCTGCCATTCATGCCATTGGGCACTACGCAGGTGAAGGCCTTGGCCTTGGGATTGGCCTGAGAGAAATACACACACCGCTCATGGACGAAATCTGCCAAAGAGGCATGGCCCAGGGCGGGCAGTTCTGGGGAAATTCCGTGGGCCCGATAGGCCGACTGCCAGAGGGCAGCCCAGGCCGGCGAGGATCCAGTGGTCACAGCGGTCTCCTTGCGATTGGTAACGGGGGATTCTCTCCTCTACCGGCACCAATTGCCAGACCCGTGAAAACCCGCAGGATTGCGTCGCCCGCGAAACTGGTTTAAATTCAAACGAACGTATGAATGAATTGAGCCAACGC
>JBEDFV010000159.1:0-4513 GCA_041175005.1 Pseudomonadota bacterium | reverse complement strand
AAGTCGATGGCCCGCAGCACCCGGTCAGGCACTGGGGTAGGCCCCGGAATCTGTAAGAAGTGCCGGCCCTGGCCGATTCGGTTAAGTCGGCTCTGGGCATGAATGGCATCGGCCGGGTCGCGCTGCATAGGGGGTCTCCTGGGGTTTGTTGTCGTTCTTAATTGGCGAATCTGTGGACAATACGGCCCATGACCCTGTCCGTTCAACCCCTAAAGCCTGCCCGCCGGGCTTTTTTTTCCGCAGCGTCGCGTCCACGCACTGCGGTTGATGGGCTTGTGCAGCGTCTGGGCCGTGAGATGCAGGGCGAGGTCTATGCCGACTTGGCGGGTCGCGGACGCTATGCGACCGATGCCTCGATCTACCAGGTGATGCCTCTGGCGGTGGCTTTGCCAAAGACCGTCCTGGACTTTCGGATAGCCCTGGATGTGGCGCGGGATGCGGGCCTGCCGGTCTTGCCCCGGGGGGCGGGCACCTCCCAGTGCGGGCAGACAGTGGGTGAGGCCCTGGTTATTGACACGAGCAAGTACCTGCGCTCGGTAGTCTCCTTTGACGCTGAGGCGCGTCGTGTAACGGTCGAGCCTGGCATGGTGCTTGATCACCTCAATGCCTTTTTGAAGCCCCATGGACTCTGGTTTCCGGTCGATGTGTCTACGGCCGCACAGTGCACGATTGGCGGCATGACGGGCAACAATTCGTGCGGGTCACGGTCGCTCTTCTACGGCAACATGGTGCATAACGTCGCGGCCATTGATGCGGTGCTTGCCGATGGCACCGCCGCGCGGTTTGGGCGCTTTGGCGATGGTGGCGATATGGTGGTCTCGGGCCGCCGCATGTCGGACCTGGTGTCGGAACTCTTTTTGATTGCCCGCGGTGTGCGCGAAGAGATTGGGGCGGTCTGGCCCAAGGTGTTGCGTCGCGTGGGTGGCTACAACCTGGATATCTTCCATCCGCAGAGCGAGCGCCCCTACACCGCAGACGGCCTGCCCAACTTGGCGCATTTATTGGTGGGGTCGGAGGGCACCCTGGCGAGCTTTGAGGCAATCGAACTCATGCTCGCGCCGCTGCCCAAGGCCAAGGTCTTGGGCGTGGTGAACTTTCCAAAGTTCTACACCGCCATGGCGCTCACGCAGAAGATCGTGGAACTCGGCCCGGTGGCCGTGGAACTCGTAGACCGCACGATGATTCAGCTCTGTGCGGCCAACCCGGCCTTTGCCGCGGTGATTGAGAAGGCGCTCGTCTCGGTGGACGGTCAGACGCCCGATGCGCTCCTCCTGGTGGAGTTTGCGGGCGATGATCCCGAGCGGCTGCATCGACAGCTGCGCGACCTGGTGACCCTGATGTCTGACGAAGGCCTACCCGGCAGCGTGGTCGAGATGACCGAGCCCAAGGCCCAGGCGGCCTTGTGGGAGGTGCGCAAGGCAGGCCTGAACATCATGATGTCACTGCGTGGGGACGGCAAGCCGGTCTCGTTTATTGAAGACTGTGCGGTGCCACTGGAACATCTTGCGGAGTACACCGCGGCCCTCACCGAGGTCTTTGCGCGGCATGGCACCCAGGGTACCTGGTATGCCCATGCCTCTGTGGGTACGCTGCATGTGCGGCCTATTCTCGACATGCGTCGCGATGGCGCCCAGAAGATGCGGGCCATTGCCGAAGAGGCGGGCGCTCTGGTGCGCAAATACAAAGGCGCCTTCTCCGGGGAGCACGGCGACGGTTTGGTGCGCAGCGAATGGGTGGAATGGCAGTTCGGCCCGAAGATCACGCGGGCCTTTGAGCGGGTGAAAGACGCCTTTGACCCCAGTAATCGTATGAACCCCGGCAAGATCGTGCGGGCCACGAAGATGGACGACGCGCAACTCTTTCGGTATCGCCCCGGCTATGACGTCACGCCCCTTCACACCGGATTGGATTGGTCGGCCTGGAATGTGGAGAACGACCCCTCGCGGCCGGGTCCGGAAGGGGGGCTGGGTATTTATGTTGGCCCGCCCGGAAGCGGCGTTGATAAGGCACTCGGCCTGGCCAAGGCCGTAGAGATGTGTAACAACAACGGCCATTGCCGTAAGTTTGATGCCGGCACCATGTGTCCGAGCTATCGGGTCACGCGTGAAGAGCAGCACACCGTGCGGGGGCGGGCCAACACCCTGCGGCTGGCCCTTAGTGGCCAGTTACGTGACGAAGACATCGCGGGCGAGGCGGTGGCCGAGGCGCTCTCGCTCTGCGTAGGGTGCAAGGGCTGCAAGCGCGAATGCCCCACGGGCGTGGACATGGCCCGCATGAAGATCGAGGCGCAGTATCAGCGGGGCAGGCGCCACGGGTTCTCTTTACAGGATCGAATGGTCGCGGCCCTGCCAGACTGGGTGGTCTGGGCCCGCCGCATTCCCGGTCTTGCCGGGGTGCTGAATCTGCGCAATCGGAGCCCGCTTCTGGCCCGTCTGATGCAACGATTGACGGGTATTGCGGCCTCTCGGCCGCTGCCCAGGTGGCAGTCTTCGCGGGCTATTCCCCATGCCAGACTCCACGTCCCTATAGATACCCATAGCCGAGGCACTGCCCGGGCGCACATGCCCTTGGAGAGCCATCCTAGTCTTGCCGACTGTGATCTGGTGCTCTGGGCCGACACCTTTCACGAGGGCTTCGCCCCCGGCCCGCTGCGGGCCGCCTACGATCTCTTGGTGTCACTTGGCTATCGCGTTGCGCTGTCCGGCGCAGCTGCGCAAGCGCCCCTCTGCTGTGGGCGTGCAGCCCTCTCGGTAGGAATGGTGGATCAGGCACGGGCGCGGGCCCAACAGGCGCTCGTTGCGCTGGCGTCTGCAATCGATCGCGGCGTGCCGGTGGTGGGCGTTGAGCCCTCCTGCATTCTGGGCCTGCGCGACGAATGGCTTGCCTTAGGGCTTGGGCCGCAGGCCCAGCAGCTTGCCCGGCAGGTGTTTCTGATTGATGAATGGCTTGCCCAGGAGCTGGCCCGTGGCCGGGTCGTGGCGGCTCCACATCCCAACGGCACGGGGCTTCGTGCCCAGGGCCAGACGGTGCTGCTCCATGGCCATTGCCATCAGAAGGCCTTGGGGGCGTTTTCGGCCACCGAGCGGCTGCTGCAGGCAGCAGGCTTTTCGGTGGAGACCATTGCCACAAGCTGCTGCGGCATGGCGGGACGATTCGGCTATGACGTGCACCACCAGGGGGTCTCGCGGGAGATGGCGCAGGCCGCCCTCATTCCGGCAATACAGAAGGCCGATGCGCAGACGCCGGTCGTGGCCGATGGCTTTTCTTGCCGCCATCAGATTGCGGACCTCGCCGGTCGGTCGGCGATGCATGCGGTGGAGCTTCTTGCGGGCGGGTTTCTTGCTCCAGGAAATCGCCAGGGGCAGGCCGCACCATAAAGGCCCATAATTCTTTTTTCTCCTACTGGTAGAGCCCTTATGGATCCCAATTTTCGCAAGCAGGCCCTGGAATATCACGAGGCCGGTGTCCCCGGAAAAATCGCGGTCACCCCCACCAAGCAGCTGACCAACCAGCGCGACCTGGCCCTGGCCTACTCGCCAGGGGTAGCTGCCGCCTGCGAAGAGATTGTGAAAGACCCCCTCAATGCCTTTCGATACACCGCACGGGGCAACCTTGTGGCGGTGATTACCAACGGCACGGCGGTCTTGGGCCTGGGGGATATCGGTCCCCTGGCCGCCAAGCCCGTGATGGAAGGCAAGGCCGTTCTCTTTAAGAAGTTTGCTGGCATCAATGTCTTTGATATCGAGGTCAACGAAAAAGACGTCGATAAGCTGGTCGAAGTCATTGCCGCACTTGAGCCCACCTTTGGCGGGGTGAATCTGGAAGACATCAAGGCGCCCGATTGCTTCTATGTCGAACGCAGGCTGCGCGAGCGGATGAAGATCCCGGTCTTTCACGATGACCAGCACGGCACAGCCATTGTCGTGGGGGCGGCCATGGTCAATGGCCTGAAGGTGGTGGGCAAGGACATTAAGAAGATCAAGATGGTCGTCTCGGGGGCAGGTGCAGCGGCGCTGGCCTGTCTCGATCTGCTGCTCGACCTGGGCCTGCCACGCGAACATATCTGGGTAACCGATCTGGCCGGTGTGGTCTATGAAGGCCGTAAAGAACTCATGGACCCGGAGAAGGCCCGGTTTGCCCAGCCCACCTCGGCCCGCACGCTTGCAGAGGTGATCGAGGGCGCCGATGTCTTTTTGGGCTTGTCGGCGGGTGGCGTTCTCAAGCCGGAGATGGTGGCGAAGATGGCGCCCCATCCCTTGATCTTCGCGCTGGCCAATCCCAACCCGGAGATTCTTCCGGAAGATGTGAAGACGGTGCGCAACGACGCCATCATCGCCACGGGCCGCACCGATTATCCCAACCAGGTCAATAACGTTCTCTGCTTTCCCTTTATTTTTCGCGGCGCACTCGATGTGGGGGCAACCACAATTACGCGGGCGATGGAACTTGCTGCCGTGCATGCGGTGGCCGAACTTGCCCGCGCGGAGCAGTCTGAGGTGGTCACCGCGGCCTA
>JBEDFV010000158.1:0-9562 GCA_041175005.1 Pseudomonadota bacterium | reverse complement strand
CTGATGGACAGCCCGCCTTGGCGCTGACAGACCTCGGAAACACCTTTGGATTTATCAAGTTCTACAAGGCAGCCCGTGCCAGTGGGGTCAAGCCTATTCTGGGGGTGGATGCCTGGATGACCTCGGACGAGGACCGAGACCAGCCCCAGCGTGTCTTGCTCCTTGCACAAAATGCCCAGGGATATCGCAATCTCTGCAGCCTGGTCAGTCGTGCCTGGCTGACCAACGCCTACCGAGATCGTGGCGAAATACAGTTTGACTGGTTCCTAGAGGAGGCCGAGTCTGCTCCGGCGGGAACGCTGCTAAGCCACGGATTACTCTGTCTTTCGGGTGGTCGCTTCGGTCCCGTGGGCCAACTCTTGATGCGACGGTCGGCCCAGGCGGCTGAGCAGGCCGAGCGAGAGGCCCGCAGGTATCAGCAGGTCTTCGGTGATCGGTTTTATCTCGAGATTCATCGTGCGGGATTCGATGATGACGAGGCGCTGTTGCGGCAGACCGTAGCGCTGGCGGTACGTTGCGATCTGCCCGTGGTGGCGACCCACCCGGTGCAATTTCTGCGGCCTGAGGATTTTCGGTCTCACGAGGCCAAGGTCTGTATTGCGCGGGGCGAGACACTGGCCGATCCCCGGCGCCAGCGGGATTTCACCGCGCAGCAATACCTGACATCACAGGCGGAAATGCAGGCCCTTTTCGCGGACATTCCATCGGCCATTGAGAACACCGAGCGGATTGCCCAGCGCTGCAGCCTGACTCTGCAGCTTGGTACGCCCCAGCTCCCCGACTTCCCAACCCCGCAGGGGGTGTCTCTGGATGCCTATCTTAGGCAGGCAAGTACCGAGGGCCTCGAGAAGCGTCTCGCCGAGCGGTTTCCCGATGCCGCGAACCGGGCGCAGAAGGCCCCGGAGTACCAGGCACGGCTCGCGCTTGAATGCGACACGATTATTCAGATGGGGTTTCCGGGCTACTTCTTAATCGTGGCCGACTTCATCAACTGGGCCAAGGCCAATGGGGTGCCGGTGGGCCCTGGCCGTGGGTCTGGCGCGGGCTCGTTGGTGGCTTATAGCCTGGGCATTACGGACCTCGATCCGTTGCCCTATGCCCTCTTGTTCGAACGATTTCTCAATCCGGAGCGGGTCAGCATGCCCGACTTCGATATCGACTTCTGCCAAGAGAAACGCCAGCGGGTAATTGATTACGTGCGTAGTCGCTATGGCAGCCAGGCGGTCAGCCAGATCGTCACCTTTGGCACGATGGCCTCGCGGGCAGTCATAAGAGATGCGGGTCGGGTGCTCGATCTGCCCTACAACTTCTGTGACCAACTCTCCAAACTCATTCCGGTGGTCCAGAACAAGCCCCTGTCGCTTCAGGAGGCGCGGGAGAAAGAACCGATCCTTGCCCAGCGGGAGGAGAAGGAAGACGAGGTGCGGGAGTTGCTTGGTGTCGCCGGGCCGCTGGAAGATCTCGTACGAAATGTCGGCATGCATGCAGGCGGCGTCTTAATCGCGCCTGGCCGACTCACCAATTTCTGCCCGCTGTATCAGGCGCCTGGATCTGCCGGTGACGAGGGCGTGGTGAGCATGTACGACAAAGACGATGTCGAGGCCGCGGGGCTTGTGAAGTTTGACTTCCTCGGATTAAAGAACCTCACGATCATCCAGGCCGCAGTCGACATGATTAATCGTCGCCTGCCCGACGGTCCTCCACTGCGGCTTGAGTCGCTCAATGGCTTTGATGATCCTGCAGCCTATCAGGTACTCAAAGAAGCCAACACCACGGGCATCTTTCAGGTGGAATCTCAGGGGATGCGCCGGTATCTGCTCAAGCTCGCCCCAGACCAGTTTGAAGACATTATTGCCATGTTGGCCCTCTATCGGCCCGGCCCGCTGAACTCCGGCATGGTGGATGACTTCATTCTGCGCAAGCGCGGTCAGCAGAAGATCGACTACTTCCACCCGGACCTCAAGGAGTGCCTGGCGCCGACCTATGGCGTCATTGTCTATCAGGAACAGGTGATGCAGATCGCCCAGATCATTGCGGGCTATTCGCTCGGTGGGGCAGACCTCTTACGCCGTGCGATGGGCAAGAAAAAGCCCGAGGAGATGGCCCAGCAGCGCAGCATTTTTCTTGAGGGGGCGCAAAAGAAGGGCCATAGCGAGGCCTTGGCGACACAGCTCTTCGACCTGATGGAGAAGTTTGCCGAGTACGGCTTTAATAAGAGCCACACGGCCGCCTATGCGGTGATCACTTATCAGACCGCCTGGCTCAAGGCCCACTACCCGGCCGAGTTCATGGCGGCCACCTTGTCGGGCGATATGGACGATACCGACAAGGTGGCCTTTTTGGTGGCCGATGCGAAGGCCAATGGTCTCGCCATTCTGCCGCCCGATATCAATGCCTCGCAGTATCGATTTACGCCGGAGGGGTCTGCCAAGGCAGTTCGGTATGGGCTCGGGGCCATCCGTGGGGTCGGTGAGGCCGCCGTGATGAATCTTCTTAAGGCGCGCGCAGAGTCCCCCTTTCTTGATCTCTTCGACTTCTGTCGACGTGTCGATCGTCGGCTGGTGAATAAGCGGGCCATCGAGGCACTCATTAAGGCCGGTGCCTTTGATGCCTTGCATCCGCTCGGCGCACGGGGTCGTGCCCAGTGGCTTGCAGGCGTGGGTATGGCGGTGCAGGCGGCCGATGACGCCCAGAACAGCGCGTTACAGAGCGGACTCTTCGATGCCCAGGACCATGGTCAAGAGCTGTCTCTGGGCGATGCACGTCTAGATGGCGTCTTGCCATGGAGTCCCCGGCAGATGCTCTTAGAAGAAAAGACGGCCCTGGGGTTCTGTTTTTCCGGAAGTCTCTTTGATGATGTTCGTGATGAGATGCGTCGGTGGGCGGGTACGCCCCTATCGCGACTGCAGCCTACCCGTGAGCCAATCTGGGTCGCCGGGGTTGTACTTGAGAGCCGGGCCCAGATGACCCGCAGAGGCATGATGCGGGTAGTGGCCATTGACGATGGCTCGGGCCGTCTGGAGGTCACCGTCTTTAACGAACTCTACGACCAGCGTCGGCATGTGCTGCGGGTCGATGAGCCACTCTTGATTCAGGCCCGCATCGAAAGCGACGAGTATTCGGGCGGGCTCCGTGGCGCGGCCTCTGAGGTACTCACCCTCGCCGAGGCGCGGATGCGGTATGCCAAAGGCATACGGCTCACCCTGCCGTTGGAGGCCAAGGCCTCAGCCCAGGGGCTGATTCAGGTCTTGAAGTCCGGGGTCCTGCCTGCTGGCGCGACTGGTGGGACAAGCGGGCCTAGTGGGCCTAGTGGGCCTAGTGGGCCTAGTGGGACTAGAGGGACTGCCCTGGCTACCGTAGCCACTGGGAGTGCCACCGAGGCGCGTGGATCCATGCCCCCTGTGTCTTCGCAGGGTACAGGCTGCCCAGTCTTTGTGGCGCTGGTGGGGGCCCGTGAGGCCTGCGAACTGCGGCTTGGCGAACAATGGCGCATTGTGCCGACCGAAGACATGCTCTCCCAGGTGCGGCAGGCGGTGGGCCAGGCCGAGGTGGCCTTGGTCTACCCCGGGGATGCCGCCGATCGATGAGTCAGGAGACGACCCCCCAGGCGGACCTTCGTCTGTACCTGCGACTGCTCTCATACGCCAGGCCCTACTGGCGTACGGTGGTGGTCTCTGTGGTCTCTGTGGTGATTGCTGCGGCCATGGAGCCGCTTATGCCCGCCCTTATGAAGCCGCTTGTCGATGAGAGCCTGATTGCCAAGGACCCAACGAGCCTCTGGATGGTGCCGATTTTTCTGGTCCTGGTGGTTGTACTGCGGGGCCTTGCTGATTACGTGGTGACGGTCTCGAGCCAGTCATTGGCCCAGCGAATTGTCGAAGACCTGCGTGGGGCTGTCTTTGCCAAGCAGCTTGATCTGCCCCTGTCCCGACACGACCAGGAGCAGGGGGGGCGCATGCTCACGCGCATCACCTATGACACCCAGATGGTGGCCGATGCCGTGTCGAATGCCTGGCTCGTATTCGTGCGTGACACCCTGGTCATTCTGGGGCTGGTGGGCTTTCTGTTCTATACCGCCTGGGAATTGGCCTTTTTTGTTTTTGTATCCCTGCCGATTCTCATGGTGGCCATTCAGCGTATTGGGCGACGTCTGCGACGATCGAACACGCGCGTTCAGGAGAGCGTTGGGCGGTTAAGTGGATTGATCCAAGAGGCCTTGATGGGCCTCAAAGAAATCAAGATTTTTGGGGCCCAGGGGTCACAGCGCGGCCGGTTTGCCGGATTGAATCTGGGGCTGCGCAAAGAGCAGATGAAGGTGGTCCGCACGTCTGCGCTCGCAGGCCCCTTGGTCTCGCTGCTTACGGCCCTGACCGTGGCGGTCGTGATTTATCTGGCCTCGTTTATGACGGCCCAGGGTAGCCTCACCCCTGGGGAGTTTGTGGCCTTTATTACGGCCCTGGCCATGGTCTTTGGCCCGATGCGTCGCCTTGCCCAGGTCAATGCGGTACTGCAGAAGGGACTGGCCGCCGCCGACGCGATCTTTGGCCTTCTAGACGAGCCGGTGGAGTCGTTGAGCAGCCTGTCCACTCATTCCGATTCGAAGTCGCCCGCCCGCGAGCGGCTGCTGGGCGAAGTGGAGTTTCGTGGGGTGAGTTTTCGTTATCCCCACCAAGAGACGCAGGCCCTGCGGCATCTGAGCTTTCATATTGCACCCCGTGAGGTGATCGCCCTGGTGGGCCCGTCCGGAAGCGGTAAGAGCACGGTGCTTTATCTCTTAGCGGGATTCGCCCAGCCGCAGGCAGGCGAGATTCTCATTGACGGTCGACCCATTACCGAGATGGATGTCTATCGCCTGCGTCAAAATATTGCGTTGGTGGGGCAGCGTGTCATGCTCTTTGATGACACGATTCGCCAGAACATACTTCTGGGGCGTCCGGAGGCCTCCGAGCAGGATGTGATATCGGCGGCCCGCGCGGCCCATGCCTGGCCGTTTATCGAGGCCTTGCCCCTGGGGCTCGACACCCCTCTGGGCAGTCTGGGCGATCGTCTTTCTGGGGGGCAGCGCCAGCGTATTGCGATTGCCCGGGCATTTTTGAAGGATGCCCCGATTCTTCTGCTCGATGAGGCCACCAGCGCCCTTGATAAAGACAGTGAGCAGGCCGTCTTACAGGGGCTCAATGAGCTGATGGCCGGCAGAACCGTCGTGATGGTGAGCCATGCCCCAGAGCGTCTCACCGGGGTGCACCGGCGGGTGTCTCTGGGTTAGGGTGAGGGAGAGGATCAGGGCGCCTGTTGCCGCATGCGACGGTGCGGAATCTCACATTCAAAGAATTCTTCACCCTCTGCCACAAAGCCCTCTTTTTCGTAAAAGCCCAAGGCCTGGGTCTGGGCGTGCAGATAGAGCCCTGTGACCCCGCGGCGCCTTGCCTCTTCTACAAGGCTCCTCAGAATGATTCTGCCAAAGCCATTTCTGCGGGCCTCCGCGCGCACGGCCATGCGGCCAATGCGTCCATCGGGGAGGAGGCGTCCTGTGGCTACTGCGGCCTCGCCCATGCGAATTAAGGCGTGCCGACAGATGCGATCCTGTTCGTCCCATTCTTCTTCCTGGGGAACCCCTTGTTCTTCCACAAAGACCGCCTGCCGTACCGCACTGGCCCACTCTTTGAGCTGGGTCCAGTCCCCAACGGTGACGAGTGCCGGTTCGGATGCTGCCGCCAGGCCGGGTTGGGCCTCGTCAAACCCCGCTGCCGCCACACCCTGCCAGACGAGGGCCGGCCGTGCAGACCAGCACGACTCTGGCCACCACGGGTCTGTACGCCAGCGCGGAATGAGGTGGACGTGCAGATGGGGAACCTGGTTGCCGAGGCTGGCCACATTAACCTTGTGCGGCCGCATGAGCGTGCGTAGGTGCAGCTCCCCCTCAAAGATCGCCTGCATCAGCAGCCGTTGGTTGGCCTCGCTGAGATCGGAGATCTCTTGCACATGATGGTTCCAGACGACTCGGGCCACACCCGGGAGCTCCTGGTCGTCTGCCGCGATGATACGAAAGGCCTCGTGATTCTGGAGCAGACGCCCCCCAACCTGTTCGCATAAGGGACACCCGGCAACAGGGGGCGGATGGGGTAGTTCGGCACTGACGAAGCCGGATGGTTGCCGCGATAAAGGATGAACGGGTGGTGTCATCCGTACATTGTCTTATGTTTCTGAATCTTCTGTGTAGTGCCCTTCTCGGAAGGCCATCTAGCGCCCAGAGCAGTGCCCACCACTGGCAGCAACGCCGCTTCCGAGCAGCACGGCGGGCGGCTCTGCGCGCGGCTTATCAAACCGGCTCTGGTCAAGTGCAATGAGGGCAAGAAGAAGTATCCAGAAGAGGCCAATCGAGGTGAGACGTGTCATGGGTATTCCTTGCTGGCGTTACTGTAGCCCGAGGCGACTGCGCAGCCGCACCCCGAAGAGGGATCCGGCGAAGGCCATGGCAAACCAGACCCAGCCATGGAGACTGGCCGAGGCCACGCCGCCGAGAAAGCCCCCGATATTGCAGCCAAACGCCAGTCGCGCGCTGTAGCCCAGTACGAGCCCCGAGGTGAGCCCGACGATCCACTGCTTGGCAGAAAGGCGGTGCCTGGCTCCGTCGGGGTTTGTCCAGCGGGAGGCTGCCATGGTGCCAAAGAGTAGGCCGATATTGGTGAGAGAGGTAATGTCCCAGAGCACGGGCTCTGCAAGGCGGGCTGCATGGGGGGCGACGCCCCAGAAGGCGTCTTGAGTCAAGTCGATGCCAAGCCCCGCAGCGATCTTCGCGCCCCATAAACCCAGACCATAGACAATCCCCCAGGGCTGCCCGGCGACGGCGAGATGCACCGCGTAAAGAATGCCGATGACCAGGGCCGCCTTGAGCCACTGTCGATTCCAGAAAGATACCGTCTGCTGCGGTGCTGGCCGAAGTCGTACAAACAGGCCCGCCACCAGAAGGCAGAGGACCAGACTGAATAGGGTGGCCCCCAGCGCGCCCAGCACGGGCAGGAGGCTGAGCGAAAAGCTCTGTCCTGGCTCTGACGCGAACGCATCGAGCGGGCCCCCAAGGGCAATCCAGGCGGGCTGGTGGGAGGCGCCCACAAAGCTCCCAAGAATGAAGGTGGGCATCACTGCCCAGGAATAAATATTCCCTGCGCCTGCCTTGTTCAAGGAGCCAGACCCGCAGCCATCGGCCAGCTGCATCGCCACGCCAAAGACAAAGGCCCCAATGAGCAGGCTCCAGCTAATCGGCGCGACTGCGCCGACCAGTTCCTCGGGGAACGCGGCCAGCAGGGGAAGCGCAAGGAGCGCCGCGGTGGCCATGAGGGCCATCTGTGCCACCATCCCTGAAGGGTCGCGGCTGACGATCATTCGGCGCCATCCACCGGTAAATCCAAACCCGTAGCCCTGCAGCGCCAGGCCAAACCCGATGCCAATCAGCACCAGGAGGGCCGCCTGAACCCCCGCGAGGAAGGCCACCGTAACCACGCCCAGGCCCGCAAGCCCCACGAGCGCGGACCGAGATACCCACTGTGATGCCATGTTATTCCTAAAGAAATGCGATTCGGCACGGAGTGTAAAGCACTAGTTTTGGATGCCTTTGCCCTGGGCTTGGCGCAATAGGGCGACCGCCCGGGTCGGCTCGTTCTCCATGGGAAGTGCGGCCTTGCTCCAGCCAACAACCGATTCGGCGTAGAGGCGTGCCTGTGCGTGGCCTAGAACCTCTGAGAGGACAAACCACTGTGTTGCCGCCCAATGACCGGTATTACAGAACGCTACGGTTGGGCGTTTGCTGTCGATTCCGAGGCTCTGTGCGAGACGCTGCAGGTCTGCGCGGGGCAGCAGTCGGCCGGTGTTGGCCACGAACCACTCCTCGCTGTCGATATGTTGGGCCCCCGGCAGCGTACCCCACCGTGCCGCGGATGGATGGCGGATTTCGCCTTGAAAGAACTCCTCCGGTCGGGCATCGATGAGATGGGGCTTCTCCGACTGCTGAAGCGCCTCCTGCAGTGATGCAGTGGTGAGCAACATGGCGGACTTCAGCGAGAGGCGTATTGGCTGCGGGGAGAGTTTTGCGGGTCCTGTCTGTGTCGCGTACCCGGCCGCGAGCCAGGCCCCAAATCCTCCATTGAGGATGGCGAGCTGCTGGAACCCTGCGAGCTTGAGGTTCCAGTAGACACGGGCAACCCCACCAAACTCGGTGGGGTCTGATCCACTACCGGTAAGCACCAGGGGCATGTCTGGACGAATCCCGAGTTGGCCTGCGATCTCACTGAGACGCTCTGCAGTGGGGGCCTGCCCGGGGTTGTCTTTGCCTGCGCGAAAAAGTGAATAAGGGGCGGGCAGGGCCCCCGGAATATGGCCTGCCTCAAAGTTTGGTGTCTTCTGGTCTGACTGGAGCAGTTCGCGGGTATCAAGCACCGTGACGGCTCTGCGATCTACCAGGGGTTTGAGTTCGGCCACGCTTATAAGCGCCGAAGGCAGGGCGGCTGGTCCACGGGCGTTGGCCTCAGATTTGTTGGCGAAGGCCGATAAGGGTGCGGAGACAAATGCAGCAATGAGACCCAGTGCGGTAAGGCGTAAAGCAGTCCGCAATGCTTGCGGGGCCCGGGCGGCGAGGGGTCGCTGCAGGAAAGAATCGAAAGACATAAACAACTCCATAGAGAATGCTATTGACAGGGGGCGTATGGTCTAAAAGCCAGCCTGCAGTCTAGGGATATGTCGGCCGGCATGCGGCCTCTTTTGGGCATATGCTTCACACCGGAAGTGATATGACCTGGGTTGATGTACTTCTGGAGGCAGGCGACGGCGATGGAAACGATTTTCTTGGGGGGCGGATGTTTCTGGTGTCTGGAGGCGGTTTACCAGCGGTTGGTTGGCGTCGCCCGTGTCACCTCTGGCTATATGGGCGGGCATCTTGCCTCGCCAGACTATGAGTCTGTCTGTGGGAAAAAGACGGGACACGCAGAGGTGGTCTGCCTCGTCTTCGATCCCGCGGTGGTGCGTCTTCAAAACATTGTTGATGTCTTCTTCACGATTCATGACCCCACAACACTGAATCGGCAGGGCAACGACGTAGGCCCGCAGTATCGGTCGGTGGTCTTTGCAACCACGGAGGCGCAGGCGTTGGCGGTGCGGCAGATGATTGATCGGCTTGATGCCGAGAAGCGATGGAACGACCCCATTGTCACGGAGGTCTATCGGGTCTCTGAGCCCCAATGGTCTGGGGCAACTGCTGAGGTGGCCTCCACGTTTTGGCCCGCCGAGGCCTACCACCAGAATTATTTTCAACGAAACCCCACCCAGGGCTACTGTGTGTTCGTGGTCAATCCTAAGGTCTGTAAGGCCGAGGAAACCTTTCCCACGCTCATGAGGTAGCGGGGGCAGACAATCGGGGTTTCCCTCGCTTATTCCTTGAGTGCGTGGTATTCCAGGTCTGCCAGCGCAATGACTTCTAGGGCCCGCTCGTGGGTGGATTCCATGAGCACCGGTGGCGCCACTCCTGCCTCGGCCGCCTCTCGCCACCGCCCCGCGCAGACGCACCAGCGGT
>JBEDFV010000157.1:0-6644 GCA_041175005.1 Pseudomonadota bacterium | reverse complement strand
CTTCAGGATCTTTCAGTTGAAGGAGATTGGCCCAGAGGGCTGCGTGTAGAAGTATTGGCCTGGGTATCGCTGCATAGAACTACTTTGCTAAGGGAGTGGAAGAAATGGCATCTATGAAACGTCCGCGACTTACGTCCGTTGTTCCCCTGCGTAACTTCCGTCTTCGGCTCAGTTTTGTAAATGGCACCTGTTACGACGTCGATTTCAAACCCCTGTTCTTGGAATCTCCGGGTTTGGCACCTCTACAAAGCGCACGGTCATTTTCGGAGGTTTCTTTGTCTGATGCGAATGGATGGTCTGTAGAGTGGCCGAAGCATGATATTCAGATCGGTGCCGATACGCTCTGGCTAGATGCCCAGGCACAGAACGCGCCTGATGAAAACACGCGTATATTTGCTCAGTGGCGTGCCCGACATGGCCTATCGCTCAACCAGGCCGCTACTGTACTGGGCATGACGCCGCGTACCATGAGTGCTTATGGCACGGGGGCGCGACCAGTTCCTCGGTACATTGCACTGGCCTGTAAGGGATGGGAGGCGGAGCACAGTCGGTAGTTGGCAGTCGCCGCTCTTCTCATCTCATAACCTCTTAATTTTCTACAGCCTCAAAAGACGGAGTCCCCATGTTCAAGACCGCAATCGCAGGCAGCCTTCCCAAACCCCACTGGCTTGCCGAAACCGAGAAGCTCTGGCCCCAGTGGCACCACGAAGGCGAGGCCTTGGGGCAGGCGAAAGACGACGCCACGCTACTCTGGATTAAGGCCCAAGAAGATGCGGGTCTTGATGTCGTGGGCGATGGCGAGCAGTCTCGCCAGCATTTTGTTCATGGCTTTCTGGAGCAGGTCGAGGGCATTGATTTCCAGAATAAAGTGAAGATGGGCATTCGTAACAACCGCTATGACGCCATGGTGCCGCAGGTGATTGCGCCATTAAAGCTCAAGGGAAGGGTGCATGCCCGAGAGGCGCAACTGGCTCGTTCCCACACCAAAAAGCTATTGAAGTTCACCCTGCCAGGCCCGATGACGATTGTTGATACCGTGGCCGATCGCTTCTATAACGATCGCGTTAAGATGGCGATGGCCTTTGCCGAACTTCTCAATCAAGAGGCACTGGCCCTCGAGGCCGATGGCGTCGATATCATTCAGTTCGACGAACCCGCCTTTAATGTCTACATGCAAGAGGCCGCTGACTGGGGCGTGAAGGCACTAGAGCGTGCAGCCCAGGGGCTTCGGTGCAAAAAGGCTGTCCATATCTGCTATGGCTACGGCATTCAGGCCAATATCGACTGGAAGCAGACCCTGGGCCATGAGTGGCGTCAATACGAGCAGGTCTTTCCTGCGTTACAGAAGAGCAGCATTGATCAGGTGAGTCTGGAGTGTTTTCATTCCCATGTGCCGATGGACCTTATTAAGCTCTTAGCGGGCAAAGAAGTCATGGTCGGTGTTATTGATGTGGCCAGCGACGTCGTGGAGACCCCCGAGCAGGTTGCCGATACCATTGGCAAGGCGCTGCAGTTTGTGAGTAAAGACCGGCTGATTGCCTGCACGAACTGTGGGCTGGCCCCGATGAGTCGCGAGGTGGCGATGGCTAAGCTGAAGGCTCTGGCTGAGGGGGCGGCGCTGGCAGGACAGAGGTTCGGTGACGCCTGATTGTCGCGAGCCCGGCGGTTGTCGCTACTGTCGGTGAGCGCCGCCTGTACGTCCACGGTAGGCCCCAAACTGCAATTGGGCATAGGCACGTTGCAGCATTTCTTGGTAGTGGGGCTCTAGGGTCTTGACCGCCGAGTTGCCGATTACGGTTGCGCACTGCTGGCGGCGAATCTCCCGGGCCTCCTCTTTGAGAGATTTCTCATCGATCTGTGTGAGCCGTCCGTGTTCTACCACCTGCTTGCCAGCAACGAAGACATGGCAAACGGAGCGGCCGTTTTCGCAAAACACCAGTTGGCGTTGCAGATGGTTGAGCGGCGTGAAGGCGAGGTCATCGAGGTCGAGCAGAACGATATCGGCCTGATACCCGGGCGCAAGGCGTCCCAGGTCGTGGCCTCTGCCAAGAGCCTCCGCGCCTCCATGAAGGGCAATCTGGAGAATACGTTCCGCGCTAGGCCAGTGATTCCAGTCGTCGGACTCGAGCGTGTGAATGAGTCCTGTCATTTTCATGACATCAAACATGTTGATGCGGTCGTCGGATAAGGCCTCATCCGAGCCGAGGCAGAGGCGAAGCCCCGCGTTTTCCCACAACCGAAATGGCGCAATACCGCTGCCCAATCGGAGGTTGCATATCGGGTTATGGGCCACCATGGCATTTGCCCGTGCCAGAAGCGCAATATCGTTCTCATCGATCCAGATTGCATGAATGACCACGCTCTGGTCGTGCAGGATCCCGCGGTCATGGGCGAATTGCACGAGCGACTTGCCGAGCGCAACATCGCCAAACACGCGTTGCGCGCGGGTCTCCAGAATGTGCATATTGAAGGGGAGTCGATGGCTTAGTGACAGGCCATTTAAGGACTGCAGATAACCATCTGTGACCCGGTGGGGGGCCGAACACGACACCGCTGCGCGAATGCGTCCCTCGTGTTGGTTGTGCCAACGGCTAATGAGGTACGCGTTTATCTCCGTAAGTTCCTCATCTGACTGTCTCGGTGCAGCCTCCATCTCCGCCCGTATCGCAGCAGGTAGAAGATCCGCGAGAAAGGGGTACTTCTCGTATTCGATACGGTTAGGCTGGTCAATCGCCAGGGTGGCGCGCATGCCGATATCTGCGTAGGCCTGCGCCATGGCATCCACGTTTTCCGGAGTCACACAGGGCACATGGTAGGCATCGTCCATCACGCTGGTGATGCCGTTCCGTAGCATTTCTGCGGCGCCGAGCAGTGTGCACACACGCGTGGAACGTGGGTCCGGAAGTGACTGCGCCAGGGGCGGCACCTCGTAGAGCATAAAGAGTTCTAGCGGCAGACCCGGGAGTTGGCCTTTGAGAAGATTTCCGGGGGAATGAAAGTGTGCGTTGATGAGACCTGGAATCGCGAGTAGTCCCTTCGCATCGAGCCTCTGGCAGTCCGCGGGGGCAGGCAGATCCGGGCCGATGTCCTTGATCGTCGTGCCCTCGATAAGAATGTCGGCAGCCTCGGGTGCATCTCCGCGCCCCGGATCGCGCAAGACCAGGGCATTTTCAATCAAGACAGACGGTGGGGGCATTACGGCTTAGTCGAGCCCCAAGTAGGCCTGACGCATGTGTGGGTCATGCATCAGCGTCTTGGCTGGGCCCTCCATGCCAATGCGGCCGTTCTCTAGAACATAGGCGCGGTCGGCGATGGCAAGGGTCTGCAGAACGTTTTGCTCCACGATAAGAATCGTGGTGCCGTTTTGCTTGATCTTCTCAATAGCCTGAAACATTTCAGAGACCATAATAGGCGCAAGGCCCAGCGATGGCTCATCAAGAAGCAAGACCTTGGGCTTTGACATCAGTGCCCGGCCAATGGCCACCATCTGCTGCTCACCCCCTGACATGGTGCTTGCGATCTGCCCAGAACGCTGCTGGAGCTTGGGGAAGATGGCATAGACATGGTCCATACGCTGCTTCACCTCGCTGCGGTCGGCACAGAGGTAGGCCCCGATTCTCAGGTTCTCTTCAACGGTCATTTCGGGAAAGAGCTTGCGGCCCTCGGGGCACTGGATGATGCCAAGCGCCACTCTGTCTTCGGCGCCTGTCTTTTCAATGGACTGGTCTTCAAGAAGAATGCTGCCTGACTTCTGATCCACAAGCCCCGAGAGGGTGTTCATGAGCGTGCTCTTGCCTGCACCATTGGGCCCGACAATAGCTACAAGTTCCCCCGCATTGACGTGTATAGAGACATCCCAGAGCACCTGGAGGTCCCCATAGGCAGCGCCAAGCCCGCGCACCTTAAGCATCGAGTGTGGCCTTTCCAAAATAGGCTTCGACCACCTCTGGTCGTGAAAGCACCTCTTTGGGGTCGGTACCCTCCGCGAGAAGGGCACCATGATGAATCACGTAGAGCTTTTCAGACAAGGCCACAACCGCCCGCATGAGATGCTCCACCACCACAATTGTCACGCCTTGGGCGCGAATCCTTTGAATAATTTCAACCGCCTGATCCACTTCCACGGGCCGCAGACCCGCCATGACCTCATCGAGCAGCAAGAGCCGCGGCCGAGAGGCCAGCGCGCGGGCGATCTCCAACCGTTTACGGCCCGGAATACCCAGGGCCCCGCTGAGCTTATCGGCCTCGGCCTGTAGTTCCACAAGCTGCAGCACCTTCCAGGCACGGTCTTTGGCTTCCTCAAGGCTACAGCTTGATCCATCGCTCTCCGGCTTTAATGCGCCTAAGGCAACGTTGTCGAGTACGGTCATGTCTTCGAATGACTGCACGATCTGAAAGGTGCGGGCAATACCGCGGCGGGCAATCTCAAAAGGCTGCTTCCCGGTGATGTCTTCTCCATTAAAGACCACCGTTCCTTCTTCGGGGCGGTAGAAGCCTGAGACGCAGGCGAAGGTGGTGGTCTTGCCAGACCCGTTGGGTCCTACAATGCCCACGATCTGTCCCTCTTGTACCGTCATGTTCATGCGGTCTACCGCGGTGAGACCACGAAACCGCTTGGTCATGTTCCGCAGTTCGAGCAGAGGAGGGGAGGCGGTCATTACCGTGCTCAATTATTTTGATGTGTCTGATGAAGAGGCTGCATACCGCTTCTTGTGCCAGCGTTCAATGTAAAAGGCGATTCCTTTGGGCAGCGCAAGACAGCTGATCATTAAGAGGGCGCCATAGAGCACGAGGTAGAGGGCGTCGGCTTCTCCCCCAAAGATGCCCCGCAGAATATCCTGTAGGGGCTTAAGCGCGGCTGCACCCAGTACAGGCCCAATGATGGTGAGCCGCCCGCCGAGCACCGCCCCAAGCAGCATTTCAAAGTTGGTGGCAAGACTAAAGACCTGCTTTGGGTCGATAAAGGTAACAAACTGGGAATAGAAGGCCCCCACGCTGCCGCCCAATGCCCCGGCAATCACAATCGCCTGCACCTTGGTGCGTACCGGGTTAATGCCAAGGGCCTCAGCGGCACGGCTGTTTTGACGCACGGCGGCGAGCCGAAATCCAAACTTCGAGCGTTGAATGAGGTAGCTAATAATCACGATTGCAAGCAACAGCGCGAGGGCAATGATGAGATAGGGCTTTCTACTCACAAAGGCCATCATGCCCCAGTTGTCCTCCACGATCGTGATGTAGATTCCGGTCGCCCGCCCAAAGTAGTCTGAATTAAGCAGTAGCAGTTTTAGTACCTGCGACACACCCACCGTAAACATTGCGAAGTAATCTTCTGACAGCTCATAGCGCAGGGTAACAGCGGCAATAAGCCAGCCAAGGAGGGCTGCGACACCACCGGCAATAAAGATATTGATCCAGGGACTGATGCCGTATTTCGTAAGGAGAATGCCGTTGGTGTAGGCCCCCACACCATAGAAGCTAATGAAGCCGAGCAACAAAAGGCCCCCCAGGCCCCCGGCAATTGACCAGCTGGCTGCCACCGCTGCATAAATAGTGGCAAGCACCAAGATCTGAATGACGTAGTCAGAGCTGGAAGACATGCCCACCGCAGCCACTGCAGCAATGAAGAGCGCAGTGACCAATACCTGCCAGTCGAGCCAGTTGGAGAGCTTCATGACATCCGCCCTTTAAAAATACCCTTCGGCAGAAAGAGCAGAACAACAACAAAGACGGTGAGGCTCGCAAACTGACGCATCGAGGCACCGAAGAACATACCGCCTAAGGCCTCGGCCAGTCCAATAATCAGCCCGCCAATGAGTGCCCCTACAAAGTTGCCCATGGTGCCAAGTACGACGATCACAAAGGCAGCCAGAATGAAATAGTCGGTACCAAAGGTGGGATTCACAAAGAAGGCCGGCGAGATCAGGGCCCCGGAGAGGGCGGCAAGCCCCGTACCGAAGCCGAAGGTCAGCAGGTTGATACGGCTGACACGAATGCCCATGAGTCGGGCCGCCACGGGGTTTTGTGCTGCGGCCCGCATGGCGTTACCCAAGCGTGTGTGCTTGAGGGTCCACCAGGCCAGGGCTGCTACCGCAACCGCGATGCCAGCGGCAATGAGGCGGACGTAATTGAGTGTGACCTCACCCCCTGCAATGGGGAAGTCAAGAGTGGCCCGCGCCCAGGGGAGTTTGACTACCTGGTTGTTTGGGCCCCAAATAAGCTGCATGGCACCGATAAGGAAGATGGAGAGGCCAATGGTGATCAACATCTGGTTGATCTGCGGGTAGTGAAGCGCCGGCCGAATCACCAGCTGCTGGGCGGCCGCTCCGAGAATGAATACAAGACCAAAAATAAAGGGCGCCGCCGCATACGGGCTCAGGCCAAAGGTCTGGAAGGCGGTAATGGCCAGAAACATGCCGAGGGTGAGAAACTCGGCATGGGCGAAGTTCACGATCTTCATCACCCCATAGATCAGGGTGAGCCCGCAGGCCACCAGGGCGTAGATTCCGCCCTGGAGTAGCCCGAGGAGCAAGAGCTGGATGACGAGATCGGTCGTCACAGCAAAAATGCCAACAAGCGTAACAAACCGCTTAGCGTGGAGCCGGTACCGGCCACGAGGCGTCTGCCACCTTGAGGCTGTTGGGCCA
>JBEDFV010000156.1:0-3221 GCA_041175005.1 Pseudomonadota bacterium | reverse complement strand
CCGAGGGTGCTGGTGTGGGTGCAGCTGCTGCACTTGTGATCGCTCTGGTTCGCGGCGTGAAGCTCGAACAAATTCGAGAGGTTGTCTTGCAGGTCGGACGTACCTCTGCCCCCTTACTACTTCTTCTATTCTGTGCCCAGTTGTATTCCCGAGTCCTCTCCATGACAGGGATCACCGGGGCTATCCAGACGATTTTCACCAATTCCGGGATGGATCTCTGGGCCATTGTTCTGGTCATGGTGCTTATCTGGTTTGTGCTGGGATGCCTGATTGACTCGATCTCCATCATCCTCATCACGGTGCCGGTCTTCGCGCCTGTGGCCCATGCGGCCGGAATGGACCCTATCGCCTTTGCAATGATCGGAATCGTAGCTATTGAGGCCGGGCTCCTTACACCGCCCTTTGGAATACTCGTGTTTACGGTGAAAGCGTCTCTACCCCAAAACGAAATTACTGTGGGACAGATATTCCGTTATTCAATTCCGTACTGGTTCTGTCTGCTGACTGTGGTTCTCTCGATCTGGTTCTTCCCCTCGATCGCGACCTGGCTGCCGGACTACGTCTTCAACCCGAACAAGTAGCGCGGCATGCCAACAAAAAAGGCCTGGGCTATCACCCCCAGGCCTTTTTTTATTCCTCAGCGTGCAGACATCTATGCGGTGATGCCTGCCCGCCTCGCGCGGTGGTCTCAGGGCGTAATAATGGTTGACCCCGAGGTAGCACCAGACTGCAAATCGCGGTGCGCGCGCACCACGTCGGACAGGGCATAGCGCTGGTTGATCGAGAGCTTAAGCACCCCGCGCTTCAGACGATCAAACACCATGGCTGCAGACTCACGCATCTCCTGGGTATCCGCCGTGTAGGTGGCCAAGGTGGGGCGGGTGAAATAAAGCGATCCCAGCTTCTGCAACACCGCACCCGTGACAGGCGGTGGGTGGCCCGTGGTCTGTCCGAAGGAGACAAAGAAACCCCTCGGCGCAAGGCTGTTGAGCGAAGCATCAAAGCTGTCTTTACCCACCGAATCGAAGACGACCGGAACCCCCTTACCCCCGGTAAGCTCCTTGGTACGGGCCGCAATGTCGTCTTTCTTACGATCTAGGCAGACCTCATAGCCATTCTTTAAGGCGAGTGCGCACTTCTCTGGACCACCTGCCACACCAATCATGCGGGCACCGAGGTCTTTGCCCCATTGGCCTGCCAAAAGACCCACGCCGCCGGCGGCCGCATGAAAGAGTACCGACATACCGGCCTTCACCGGAAAGCATCGGTGCATCAGGTATTCCACTGTCATGCCCTTCAACAAAATGGCCGCGGCCTGCTCATCTTCAATGCCCGCGGGGGTGTGCAAGAGCCGTGCGGCCGGAAAATTGCGCCGGGTGGAGTAGGCCTCAAAGACCGGCCCACTGGCGTAGCAGACCCGATCGCCCTCTTTAAAGTCGGTCACGCCCGGCCCGACCTTTTCGACCACGCCCGCTGCCTCATTGCCCAGCCCGAATGGCGTCTGTACCGGATAGAGCCCACTGCGCATGTAGATATCTTGGAAATTCAGGCCAATCGCGGTGTGGCGGATCGTTACCTCACCGGCACCTGGATCTGCGAGATTGGCCTCTTCGAGTTTGATCACTTCAGGCTCGCCGGCCTGATGTACACGTGCTACCAGAGTCTTGCTCATACCGTTACCTTTTCTTCTTTTTCGTCTTTGGTGTATCGCTCAGTAAATCGGGATTCTTTCATGACCTCGGAAACCGACTTTTCATTCTGTCCGTCGTCGGTCCAGCCGGGTACGCGACCGAGCGCAACCGCCTCATGCCAAGGAAAGTTCAGTTCTACCTTAATGCCGTTGATGGGCTCTCGCATAAAGAGTTGGTAGAGCCCGGAGTTATGGGCCTTGCGCTCGTTGAACTCCACGCCGTTGTCGGTGAGTTTTTTCACAAAGCCCGCGAGGTCGTCACAGTTGATACAGAGGTGGTCAATGCGGCCCGACCCCATGGCCCCAGCGGCCGAGAAGTCGTCGGATTCTTTGTCCGTGGGGGCCTTGAGGTAGGTATTCTGGTGGTCTGAATGCCGCGCCTTACCAATATGAATAACGTCCTGGTCACCGATATACAGCCAATGCACGGGAAAGCCGAACTCCGGGTGGTCTCCTTCTCTAAACCCCAGGTTTTTACAGAACCAGTCTTTGGTGCCATCGGGATCGTGGGTGAGGATAAGCAGGTGCTCAAGAAATTTCAGTGCCATAGTGATGTCCCCATAGAAAACACTCCTTAATTACGAGAGGAAGAGCGACGGTCCATAAGACGCCTCTGCGATGGTATTTATCGATTGATCATAAAACCACTCTACAGGGTATCACCGCCCAGTGATGCTGGATAGGGGAGGAATACCGAGGTCTTGGGCGATACGGTCTAGCTCCTCCACCACCCCGCCGGATAAGGGAATACCCTTGTCGGCATACTCGATCCGCTTGTAGTGGCTCTGCTCTCCGGGAAGCCAGATTCGATCGGTGTTTGGCAGTTTCGCGCTCTGGCGAATTTCGCCGACCAGCTTATCGAGCCGATCACGCAGGACATCGATATCGTCAAAGGCGGCGGGGTCGATCGCACAGACCGCCTGTCCCGTATTGGTTGTCGATCGGCTGTCCATATTGAAATCGATCACCTCACTGCCCATGGCAGCGCCATTGAGACTCCCAGCAAGCAGGCCCACCATGAGTGCCAGGCCGTAGCCCTTATGACCGCCAATGGGCAGGAGAAAGCCCTCCGCAGCCCGATGGGGGTCAAGCAGAGGCCGCCCCTGGCGATCAATCATCCAGCCCTCGGGCATCATTTCACCCTTGCGGGCTTTGGCCTTTACCTTTCCATAGGCGGCCACGGTGGTAGCCATATCTAAGACCACGGATGGTTCGCGATGGCCCCGCGGAAATGCAATCGCAATGGGATTGGTTGATAACAGCATGTCCATGCCGCCCCAGGGCGGAAGGTGGTTGGCATTACCCACTGCATAGTAGATGCCGATAAGATCCTGGTCCGCTAGGGCACGCACATAGAGCGAGGCGGGGCCCGCATGATTACTCATACGGGTCCCTACCCAGGCAACACCGGTGGTGCGGGCCTTCTCGGCTGCGAGTGAGACTGCCTTTGAGACCACCAGATGGCCCATCGCATTGTCGCCATCCACCAGCGCCATGGCGGCGCGCTCGCGAATCACGCGAATCTGCGGAT
>JBEDFV010000155.1:0-3396 GCA_041175005.1 Pseudomonadota bacterium | reverse complement strand
CGCGCCTGCCGCTCCTGCAAGGTACGCTCCTGGAGTCGGGCCTCCTGCAGACTGTGATCGAACTGCGCAAGCGCATGACGCGCCTGCGCGAGTCTGGACTGCGTGGCCTCAAGCCGCTGTTGGCTGTCTGACGAACTCTCACGCACCTCATCAATGGCGGCCTGCGCGACCGCATGGTCGATTTCGGCAGCCGCCTCGGTCTGCCGCTCGGCAAGCTCCTTGCGCCGCTGGGTCTGACTGGCAAGCGCCGACTGCAGCCGCGCCTGCCGCTCCTGCAAGGTACGCTCCTGGAGTCGGGCCTCCTGCAGACTGTGATCGAACTGCGCAAGCGCATGACGCGCCTGCGCGAGTCTGGACTGGGTGGCCTCAAGCCGCTGTTGGCTGTCTGACGAACTCTCACGCACCTCGTCAATGGCGGCCTGCGCGACCGCCAGCTGGTCAGCCAGCAGTGCCTCCCGAGAGGCGGCCTGGGCGAGCTCTTCTTCAAGGCCCTTTAATGCCTGGGCAAACTGCTGCTCCTTGGCCACCAGCCGATCGGCCTTCTCCTGCAGTCGCACCACCGACAACTCAAGCTCATGGAGGCGCTGCCGCGCCTTTGATTCGGTCTCTCGGGCCGATACCAGTTGACGACGCAGACCCGCCAATGACTCTTCATTTCTCTGCACCTGCCCTTGGGCCTCCTGGGCCACAAGCCTGGCCGCACGAGACCGCCGGTCGAGGTCCTCCAGCACATCGCGATGCTCAAGCAGCCCCGCGGTCTCCTGGTCGGCCGCATAGAAACGAATCTCATGACGGCCCACCCAGTGGCCCTCAGGGGTGATCCAGAACTCGCCGTCCTGCAGCTCATGGCGCGCACGAAGGGCCGCCTGCAAGCCGGTGGCTGTGCGGAATCCGCTGAGCCACTGCCGCGCCACTACCGCAGAGGGGCTATCGCCCTGGACCTTACTGGCCAGACGATCGGCCCGCGACTCTTGCGCGCCACCCGCTGCCTGATTCTCAAAGAAGACCAGCCGCGCGGGCGGTGGCTCGCTGAACTCACCGACATCGCGCGACAAGTCATCGACACCCAATGCGCCCATGCGCTCGGCCAGTGCAGACTCCACCGCACGCTGAAAGCCCGCTGCCACACGCAGGGTCTGCCAGAGGCGGCCCCGCTCGGTAAGCCCCTGGGCGGCAATCCAGGGCACAAGCTGGTCTTTGGCCTGGGCCTTTTTAAGCCACTCAGACTGGGCCTGTAACTCTGCCTCAAGCCGATCGGCCTCGCGTGATCGCTCGGCGAGTTCTTGGCGCTCCTTGACGAGCTGCGGTTCGCGTGTCGCGACCTGCTCCGCGAAGACCAGATGGTCGGCTCCGGCCATCTCGGCTAAGCGCAGGGCCTCAGCCCGCTGTTGCTGAATATTGGTGAGTGCGGACGGGTCGAGCTTCTCGAGCTGGGCAGACTGGGCCCGCATCTCCGCCAGACGGGCCTTAAGCCGATTCTGGTTACCCGCCGACTCCTGGAGCCGAGACTGCAGTCCGCGGATCTCCGCCTCACTGGCCGCCAGGAGCGCCCGCGACTCCGAGTTCTGCAGCGAGATCTCTTCAACCTCAGACTCCAGGGGCCGTATAGCCATCTGGGCCTGATCGCGCTCGGCCAAACGGGTGGCCAGCAGCCGCTCGTTCTCGCGCAGAGCCACCTCAAGGGCTGTCCGCTCGGTCTGCACGGCCTCCTGTTCGCGATCAAGCAAAGCCAACCCATCCTCAACTGCTGCCTGCGTCGCCCGCGCGCGGTCGCGGTTCTGGGCATGGGCGCGGTCTTCTGCCTCTTGGCGCGCGATCTCGGTGTTGGTCTGAAAGAGCCCGCTCTGCGCCGTCTGAAGCTCGGCCTGGGCCGCCTCCACGGCCTGAAATGCATGCTCCTTCTCGGCTTCGGCCGTCCGTTGGGCCGCCAAGACCCGCTCGAGCTGCGTCTCCGCCTCGGCCCGCTCGCGCTGATGACGCTGCTGGGCGTGCAGCAGTTCTGCGCGCCGCACGGCCAGCAGCACGGTCTGCTTCTGCCGTTTGGCCTCAGTCAATTCCTGGTACCGCGCAGCCACCTCCGCCTGCTCCGCAAGCAGCGTGATGCGCTGGTCGAGCTCCAGCCGAATATCCTCTACCCGGGAGAGATTCTCCCGGGTATCCGCCAGCCGGTGCTCGGTTTCTTTGCGGCGCTCTCGGTACTTCGAGACGCCTGCCGCCTCTTCCAAGAACACACGCAGCTCTTCTGGCCGCGACTCAATGACCCGGGAGATCATGCCCTGGCCAATAATGGCGTAGGCACGGGGACCGAGCCCCGTGCCAAGAAAGACATCGTGCACATCTTTGCGGCGCACCGACTGGCCGTTAATCGAGTAGCTCGACTGGCCGTCGCGGGACAAGATGCGCTTGACCGAGAGCTCGGCAAATCGGCCCCAGGGGCCGCCAAGGCGCCCTGCCGAGTTGTCAAAAATCAGCTCAACGCTGGCCCGGCCAGCGGCCTTTCGAGAGCCCGACCCGTTAAAAATCACATCGTGCATGGACTCGCCACGCAGCTCGGAGGCCTTGGATTCGCCCAAGACCCACCGGACGGCATCGATCACATTAGATTTGCCGCACCCATTGGGGCCGACGATGCCCACGCGCTGGCGGGAGACCTGCAGCACGGTGGGGTCGACGAACGACTTAAAGCCAGAGAGGCGGATCTGTGTCAGGCGCATAGGATGGGCACAAAGAGGGCTGCGCTATAATAACACCGCGAATCTACAGAGAATTTGGCGACAAAACAGACCAACGTCGGTCATTTTTAGCTCTTTTGTCTCCAACTTTCTGGTTCATGGTTCCAAACGCCAATTTTTTGCCCCATCACTTCCGTAGAGACCCCGTGCATGCCCAGTCAGCCCAGTTCGCAGCTAGAAACCTTTGCCAATCCCGCACCCGAGCGTGACTACTGGATTCATATGGAGATCCCGGAATTTACCTGCCTCTGCCCGCTCACGGGGCAGCCAGACTTCGCCACGCTGGTACTGGACTATGTGCCCGACCAAAAGAACCTCGAACTCAAGGCACTTAAGCTCTATGCCTGGTCGTTTCGTAATGTCGGCGCCTTTCATGAGGCGGTGACCAACCAGATTCTCTCTGACATGGTCCGCGCCACCGCCCCCCGGTTTATGCGGCTCACCGCGCAGTGGTATGTGCGGGGAGGCATCTTTACCAACGTTGTTGCCGAGCATCGGGCGCCCGGCTGGACGCCCGCAAGCCCCGTGCAGGTTCCCCCCAGCGGGCCTGTGGGACAGCCCATGCGTCCCGCTATGCCGCCCACCCTATAACCGACCCTTCGATTACAAGGCCTCTCTCTATGACCACCGATACCCTCTCCGCTGTTATTGATCAGGCCTGGGA
>JBEDFV010000154.1:0-5991 GCA_041175005.1 Pseudomonadota bacterium | reverse complement strand
CCTGAGGCCTGTCTTCCGAGCCCAAACCCGGGTTCCGGCGAGACATAGACCTGCATGCGTTGTTCAACTTCCGGGTCATCCTCCAGCATGAGGTCAGAGAAGATCTCTTTAAACTCCTCAGCGGTCAGCGCCTGAAATACCGTGCGGGGAATGCGCACCCAGAAGCGGGTGTAGCGCAGATCGAACTGTCGTACCCATAACGTGAACGCAAGTAGCTGTGCGGCAGGCGTACTCTGCGCATCGCAGACCAGGCTCTGGTCCTCACTGAGCCGCTTCATGGCGTGCTCCGGTCCGGCTGCGCGTAGCCCTGCGGTACGGTCAGGTCGCGTACCACCCGCATCGCCAGTTGGCTTGCGCCATGGCCGCGCACGGGGTCTAGCCGATCCGGGGAGAAGACGATCACACCGAGGGCCAGGGCGGGGGGCAGGTCCGCGAAATCCGCGGCCCGCGCACCAAGAAGCTGCTGCAGACGCGGCAGGTCAATAAGGCCCAGAAAGGTGGTAGTTCCCGCATACCGTGGGTCGCGCATACTCACCGTACCCGTCTTGCCCTCTAGGGGGCAGTCAGCCGGACAACTGCGACCAAAACTCGTGCGAAAAGCCGCATGGGCCGTGCCATCACCTGGCCAGCCTGGCTCCGCGGGGGTCATCACCTTCGTCATGCCTTGGCGTACCAGTCGCGCAGCGCCGACAAGCGCACGGGCCTCACGCGTTGCCCGCGCTGTGATAGCCGACTGCGCCGAATCGCGAGACGGTGTCGCGATGCGCTGCCCGGACCCTTGGGTATCAAAGAGCACGCTCGGGATCTGAATGGGCTGACCCTGGGAGGCCAGATAGAGACCACTTGCAAGACTGGCAAGCCCCAGCGCACTGGTACGCGATTCCGCGGCCCCAAGCACCGCCTGCACCGCAGATGAGGCCTCCCTGTACGGCGCACCAATCTGCGTGCGCCCCCCAGCCGTGCGTATGCGGTTGTACTCGTTCCAATTGAGATAGAGCCGACCCGGTGAGCCCGCCTGGGCGGCCTGTGTCGCACCCGTGAGTGGCCGGAAGATGCCGACAAACCCGGGTAGCCCCTGCGATACGGGAGACAGCCCGATGCGACCGCAGGCAGCGGGATCCGATACGCACTGGGTATTCCAGAAGAATCGCTCTGCGAGGGCCATCGCCCGGCCAGCAACAGCACAACTATGGGGCTCTGCGCCCGCAGGCCGGTTTTGAAGATCGCAGAGTGCCGCCCGCTCCCACCATTCATTGCGCTTTAGTACCGTGGGATCGAGTAGCCCTGAGGTCTTGATCTGCAACAAAAGATCGCGGGGCGGTGCCCCAGCCTCTGCCAAGGCGAGGCTAAAAAAGAGCTTCGCCACAGAGGCGGGCGGGGCCTCAATGAGGGCGGCGGCCAAGGGCTCCGCCTCACGCAAAGACGCGCCCTTACAGACAGGCCCGAAACACCGCATGCCAAGTACGGCACCCGTCTGCGCGTCGAGCACGACCACCGTAGCACCCGCGGTGCGTTGCAGTGCAAGAGCCGCCTCTGCTGGGCAGCCGCCCGGCTGGGCCCAGCAGTCATCAAAGGCATCTAAGACACGCGTAACTCCGGGGTGAAGCGTGAGGCCAAACCGTCGGGCCTGAACGGGCAGGCCCTCTACCGCCTGAGGATCCAGTAGCCGGGCATAGGCGAGCTGCACCAGCTGCCGCGTGTCCGCACCCAAGGCAAGTTCGGTGCCCAGTCCAATAGGGCCGCGCATGGTTCCTGAGGTTACGGTCTGTGCAGCATCAAGGCAGTAGCCCTGCGGGCCCCGCAGATAGAAGAACTGCCCCTGTTGACGCACATACAGGCAGGGGGGCACGGAATCCCAGGAGACCCGCTCCGTCAAGGTCTGGGAGACCCGAAGTCTGAGGCCTGCGCGGTCTTTCTCTACGAGGAGGCCAGGATGGCGCAGGATCAGATCCACTTCTGAAAGAAAACCACGACAGCCCTGCGGGACCACCCGTTGGGCAGCCACAAAGGCCGCTCCAAGACGCTGATGCGCATCAGCCAACGATGACAGACCAAGAGCCTGCGCCACGCGCTGGGTAAGCAGGGTCACTGGCCGCGTTCCGCAGGCCTCTTCAAAGGAGACATCGGCCACCAGAGCGCCTGATGTGACTGGCGCCGCAAGGGCCTGGGTCATGGCGGCAAGACGCTCCACGCGCAACTCCGGAACGAAGACATCCCGCTCGCTAAGGGCCGCGTTTTCTACAAGGCTACGCTGTGAAAAAACCACCGCGAGCAGACCCAGGGCCAGGAGCAGCAAAAGGAGAAATAGACTCCTGAGGAGTTGTCGAGAGAAGGTCATCGTCCCTGCACCTCCCCAGCCTTGTGACTCAGCGCGAGGGCCACCGAGAGCAGAGAAAGTCCAATCGCCACCGAGACCATAGAAGACCAGCCCATGCTCATCAGGGGCAGCCCAAGGCCTGTGAGCGGGACAAGCCGCCAGTTCCCAAAGTAGGTGATTACCGTCTGGCTAAGCGCCGCAAGAAGCAGGAAAAAAGAGACCGCGAAGAGCAGCGATACCGGCCCCAGACCGGAGGCAAATCCAACCATGGCGCGGGCCATTAGTCCGATATAGAAACCCACCAGAACAAGAAAGACCACCACGGCCCCAGTGAGCCCCAAGGCGCCGGAGAGCAGCACAGGAAAATAATCACTCAATACCTGGATGGGAAGGCAGGCACCCTCAAAGCTGCACCACCGCACGGTACCAAGCCCATAGCCTGCGGGCTGTGCCGCCTCAGAAAACTTAATGAGGCGGGCAAAGTCGCTCACCGAGGCGGCCATGGGATCGAGCATGAGCTGCACCCGCCCTTGTACCTTATCGGTGAGCCAGGCAATACCGCCGGCAATGGCTCCCGCAGCAACAAACACGACCGCAAGCCGCAGACCGAAGAGAATGAAGACCAGGGCCGTAAAGACGAGGCCACTGACGAGCGTGCCGCCAAAGTCACTAAATACCAGGGCCGCAGAGGCAACGGTAATAAGGCCAAGCAGAAGGAGCCCCAGATAGGCACGAAAAAGACTGGTGTGGACCAATCGTTGCGCCGACGGGGGGGATCTGCCCGCGACGATTTCCGAAAGCGTCTGCAGGAAAGACCGCGGAGAAAAAATATTCGGGATCACCTTGCGGGCAAGAAAGGTCGGCCGGGCATACCAGGTGGTGACCAGACCCGCAAAAAGACAGGCTGTGAGCTTCAGCGCCTCAGAGCCCGCTGCTGGGCCCAAGACCCCATAGACCGCCGCGGTACCCGCCATGGGCAGAACCACCAAGCCCGCAAGCCATCGGCGCGAGGCGGTAACCAGCCCGGCAAGCCGCGGCCTCAAGACCGGGGTCAAGACAAGGGCCAGCACAGGCAGTAACAGGCCGCCGATCACCACCCAGGTCTGTCGCTCCAAGGCATAAGAAAAAGGATTGAGCAGATAGACCCCAGAGCCCTGACCGAACCGCAGGCTCGCATCGGCCACGATAACCAGTCCCAGCCCTGCAATGACGGCAAAGACCAGGGCAACCAGGGCGGCCATTCCCCCGAGAACGCGCAGGCTTGCATAGACGAGGGCAAAGACCGCGAGCCCGAAAAAGAGCGGCAGCCACTGCAAAACAAACAGGAGGCGCTCGGCCCGCGCGCGGACTTGCTCCGGCCCATCAAGCAGCCGGGCCACATCCCACCGTTGTGCAAAAAACCGGCCCGTAAAAGAGTCGTAGCGAACCCCCTCGGCCACAAGCAATGCATCAAAGAGGTCTGGATAGGCCACCGCAGTCTGCCCCTGTAGCCCCTTGAGCCTGGCCAGACGAAGCTCAATACCGCCCACAAGCCAGCTTCGATCAGACCCCTGCAGAACAGGCACCAAGGCATCCCGAATGGCGGCGTACTCGGAGATCTTTACCCCGAGCTGCTGCTGCGCACGGGCGAGAGCAGACGCCTGCGCCGCCTTCACGCCAGCCGCGACCATACCCTCCTGCAGACCCAGTGGCTGGCCCAGTCGGCAGTCCACCAGGCCTAAGTCGGCACCGGCAATGGCCAGACAGAGGGCCTGCGCGGCAAAGACATCGGCAGGCGCTGTGGGACTCCGATCGGGCATCGTTGCCCGCGCCGCGGACTGGGCCGCCAGGGCCAGAGCAAGTTCCCGCCCCTCTCCGGGATCGGGCAGAGAAAGCCAAAAGCCCAAGCCAGAGACAAGGCCCGCAAGAGTCGCCATGGCCAATGCCAGAAGACGCGGCAGACCCCGTCTGCCCCGACTTGGCATATCCTCTCTCTGTCGTGCTGACCCCATTGTTCCCATCTGCCCCTAAACCCTGTATTCCATGGCCCTCTTCAAATTCCTAAAGCCCTGGTCCGCAAACGACCCCGCCGGCAGACCGAAATCCCGAACGAGTTCGGCAGACTATCTGGCCGACGCGATGGGACTAGAACTCAAGGGCATTGTCTCGCAGGCCGTCCTTGCGAGCCTCGAAGACAAGGAGTCCCATTACCTCACCAGCATTCTAGAGAAGAGCGTCTTTCTCATCGACTCGGTGGTCATTACGCCGCAAGACAAGGAGGCAGCTGGGGCACTAGAGAAATTTCTGCGGCTACACAGCGAGATTGATCCCGGGTTTAAGACGCAGTTCTTTCGGTCTATTCTGGAGAAAGAGTACCGATCAGAACGCGGATCCACCGTCTTAGTGGCACCCGACATGCAGCCCTCGGTGCAACTCAATGAGGCGAGCCTTGAGACGCCGAGCGATGAGGAGTCGTTTCAGATTTCGCTACGCGGGCGACGCCTGTCCTACACCGCAGCGGTCTCGCTCAAAGGGCCAATAGCCAAGACAAATCCCGCGGCGCAGTCGGCCTATCAGGCGGCAGCGCAGCCTAGTGCCCCGCTCGGAGGGAACCCGGAACCATTTATTGGCGCTTCCTCTTCAGTCAGAGGCGGCGCGCAGAGGTCTCCCGCTAGCCCGGGCGCCATGGCCAGCGGGACCACCCAAGAAGGCTACGCCCACGAGACGCTCGTTCTACGCATACACGACGAAAAAGGCGAGCGGCAGATACAGGCACAGAGCCCACTGCTAATTGGCCGCGAGTCGCCGGCGGCCCACGAGCTTGGGGCGCTGCAGTTTGTTGCACTCCACGGCACCTATGTCTCACGTCGACATCTTGTGGTGGTCAGCGTAGGCGAAGACACCTACTTCTTCCTCCATGATGCCGCCACGCTGTCTTGCCTGACCTCAAGCGGCCAGGTGCTGCGGCCTGGCAGTCTCTACACCATTGCCCGTCATGCCGAAGTGCAGCTCACGTTTGGTGTGACTGCGGATGCCAAGACTGCCCCACCGGATACGCGTCAGGCGACCGAGTTTCCTGTCGTAGAAATCAGCCGACTCGGCGGAGAACGACGTGGCCCAAGTCAGGCAACGCCCCGGCCCAAGGCGATATAGCGCACGGCCAGGCCCTGGTCTCGACAACACCGCTGCACTAGGACTCCGGGTAGAGCCATGACTGAACTCTCCGTCCTGCAATGGGGGCAGGTGATCAATGCGTCTCGGGCAGGTAGTACACACGCCATGGGCTTTGATGCCTTTGCCACCGCCGCGCCCGATGCGCCGGTCTTCGTACTCTGCGATGGCGCCAACGGTACGCCTCAGGGGGGGGCTTTTTCCGAAGCACTCTGCTCGGCATTTCTCTCCCAGTTTGAACAACCGCTTGCGCCTGGATCACGGGAGCCTCTGCGGCCAAGCATCGATCTCGCGCAGTTGGGTCTGGACCTCGATGCGCTGGGACAGACACTCGATGCGCAGTTTCCTGAATCGGCCTCGACACTGACTGCCGCGCGCTTTCATACGGGGCGACTGCAGGTACTCAGTGTGGGGGACAGCTATGCCCTGATCTTCCAAAGGCGGCTTCTCACTGGATGGCGTCATATCCATAGCCTCGGTCGTCACCAAGATGCCATGGGCCGGCCCACCGAGCTCATAGGAGC
>JBEDFV010000153.1:0-3964 GCA_041175005.1 Pseudomonadota bacterium | reverse complement strand
CGGCCCGCCCCTGGCTATCCGGCCTGCCCCGACCACTCTGTAAAGCAAGAACTCTTTGCCTTATTAAATGCCGCAGACATCGACATGCGGCTCACCGAAAACCTGGCCATGCTGCCAGCGGCCGCTGTTAGCGGCTTTTACTTCTGGCGGCCCGAAGCCCAATACTTCAACCTTGGGCCCATCGGCACTGACCAGTGCGCCAGCTATTTTCAACGTGTAGGGTGCACAAAAGAAGAGGCTGAACGCCGACTCGCCCCGCTTCTGCCGTAAACTCAGCCGATGATTCGATTTCTGAGTAAGGCTGCGGCCTCTTTTGTCATGACCGACCCCGTAGCCAAGCAGGTCTTCGATGCATTGAAACAGGAATTTCATGCGCCGGGTATCTGGACCGTAGACCGTCTGCCTGGGCTACAGGCCGAGCTTGAGGCGCTCTTGCAGTCTTCCAAAGATCAGGACGCGCGCGCCGAACGGGCATTGGCCCAGGCCCGCGAGCAGGCCCAGGCAGAAGGGCGGCTTGATGACCTCTTGTCGCAAGAGTTTCCTGTCGGCCTCTCGCGCCGGCTGGTACCCGTACTCCAGATGGTTCGTCTTGCCCGCGCAGAAGGCGAACCGGTGGTATGGGAACGGGTATAACCCGGCAGCATTACGCCCGATGTAATGAACACTCGCTCCGGTGAGATCGGCATTCTTGAGAGACGACAATTCATTGGCTACGCCTCGTGCCTCGCAGCGCTCGGCGGCCTCGTGGTCACCGGCTGTACGCCGCGCCTGAATTGGCGTGAGGTACGAGACCCGCAAGGCCTCTGGACAGCAAGCTTCCCCGCCAAGCCCGTATCTTTTCGCAGGACCTTTCCCCTTCCCCTGCCCGTGGAGAATCAGGCCCGCGTGATCAGCCTTACCCTCTGGGCCGCCCTGATCGACGAGCAGCGGTTTACCCTGGGCGTAGCCGAACCCCAGGAGTCGCTGTCGCAGGAGGCGCTCCAGGGGCTTGCCCAGGGGCTTGAAGAGGCCATGCTACGCAACTTAGAGGGTATGCGCGCGCCGCAGACGGCAGGGGCACCGGCACCCAATCGCCAAGCGGGCCGCTTTACGGCTACAGGTCGTCTGCGGCTAACGCCCCAGGCGGCTCCTGTCCCTGCGCTGCTTCACATGCAGACCTGGGTAAGGCCCCCGTATGTCATTGAGGCCAAGGTTGTCGGCCCCACCGAGGGCTTTGAAGAAGAAGCCGCAGAGCAGTTTCTGTCCTCGGTGATGGTAGGCCAGGCGCGGGGCTAAGTCGCATGTCACGCCAACCGGCTTCGACCGCCCTCTTTGCCGTCTTCTGGCCATTCGGATTTGGCTATGCGCTGTCGTACGCGCTGCGCACCATCAATGCGGTGCTTTCGCCCCCGTTGGTCAGCGAACTGGGGCTCTCAGCGGCCGAACTTGGGCTGCTGGCCAGTGCCTACTTCTTGGCCTTTGCCGCAATGCAGATTCCGCTTGGGGTCTTGCTCGATCGCTATGGCCCGCGACGGGTCGAGGGCAGCCTGCTCATCATCGCCCTTCTGGGCTGCGCCCTCACCGCGATGGCCAATGATTTCTGGATGCTCTGGATCGGCCGTGCCCTTATCGGAATCGGCGTATCGGCCTGTCTGATGGCGGGTTACAAGGCCTTTCGAATGCTCTTTGTCGATCGACTGCAGGCACCTCTGGCCTCCGCCATGCTTGTGGTCGGCTCCATTGGGGCGCTCAGTGCCACGCTGCCGGTCGAGTGGCTACTTCAGATCACGAGCTGGCGTGGCGTCTTCTGGATACTCGCCGGTTTATTTGGCCTGTCTGCGCTGGCCATCCTCTGGCTACTGCCCCCCGTGCCGCTCACTACGACTGCAGGTCGCCCCAAGGGCCTCTGGGCAGATGCCCGTGAAGGATTAGACACGATCTTTTCACACCACGAGTTTTGGCGCATGCTGCCCTTTGCGGTGGTGACCTTCGGCGGATTCTTGGCGCTACACGGCCTCTGGCTTGGCCCCTGGTTTAGGGTCGTCGAAGGGTTCTCCAATGCCGAGGCCGCCTGGGGGCTCTTCGTGCTCACCCTCGGGGTCACCGCCTCGCACCTCACCGTGGCCTCGCTTGCCGGTCGTGTGATTCATCCTGGCCCAAGTCTGTTCCGATTTATGGTGGGCGGGCTGGTCATGAAGCTGGTCTTCAGTGCAAGCGCCGTACTCGGTCTCTGGCCACATCCGCTCATTGGCTGGGTGCTCACCTTCTTGGCCGCGGGCGTGACCACCTTAAGCTACACCCGCTTCGCCCTGGTCTTTCCGAAGTCCCTCTCCGGCCGCGCAAGTACGAGCTTCAACTTCCTTGTCTTCATGGGCGCCTTTGCCGTGCAGTGGGGGCTTGGGCTGCTGATTGACTTCTTTCGGGGACTCGAGATGCCCGAGGCCGATGCGATGCGACTGGCCTTTGGCATCTGGGTCGGCCTGCAGGCCGCCGCCCTGCTCTGGCTTATTCGGCCAGGGCAGCCGGCCTATCAAGTCCACGTCGAAGATCAATCGCCTGGGCCATCTGAGGCACCTCCACCCGATCAGACGCCTGAAGGTCCGCGAGTGTCATCGCCACGCGCGTAAGGCGGTCTGCAACACGCAGACTCGCATCGGTGCGTGCAATAAACTGCGCGAGTAGGTCCTGCGCCTGCGGCGCGATGACCCCGAGTCGGTCGAGTACCTCGGGCGCCAGTTGCGCATTGGGGCAGCCCTGGCGGGCAAGCGCCCGTTGCCGCGCCCTACCCACTAACGCCTGACGCGCTTCGGTCGTCAGGGGCTTGCCGCTCGCATCGGTCAAAGGGGAAGGCCATGCACCGCGGATGCTCTGGCCATCTGCTAGACCTAAGGCGGGTTGCAACATCACGGCAAGGTCGAATCGGTCTAAGAGGGGGCCAGAGAGGCGGCCCTGATATCGGGCAATTTGCTCTGCGGTGCATCGACAAGACTTCTTGCCCTGCTTTGCGCCATAGAAACCACAGGGGCAGGGATTCATGGCGGCCACCAGAAGCACCCGGGCTGGCAGCGTTTGTCGGTCTCGTACCCGCACCACCCTTACCTCGCCTGTCTGCAGGGGTTCACGCAGAGACTCCAGCGCATCTCGCGAGAACTCGGGCAGTTCGTCTAAAAAGAGTACGCCCCGATGGGCCAGAGAGATCTCCCCGGGGCGAATGGGATTGCCACCGCCCACCAGGGCCTTTGAAGACGTCGTGTGGTGCGGCGCCCGAAATGGCGGGCGCCGCCAGAGCCGATGGCGCGGGGCAAGCGCCATGGCGGCGTCTCCCGTTGCTGGGGCCTCAAGACTCTGCAGGGCCAAGACCTCTTGGGCTTCGCCGTCTTCAAGTGCCGGTACGAGGGTTACCAGGCGCTCTGCAATCATCGACTTGCCAACCCCAGGCGGGCCCAAAAGCAGCAGGCTATGGTGACCGGCCGCGGCGACCATCGCCGCATACTGGGCCTCTTCTTGGCCGCGCACCGACTCCCAACGCAGGGGTCGCTCCGGCATGGACGGCTCAGCGTCTGATGATGGCACCGGCCCGACAGCACCTGACGCCCCGGACATAGACACCGCAGAGAAGGCGGCCGGATGGCTGACGGGCAGCCGTTCCTGTAATACCGCACAGGCCTCTGCCAGGCTGGCCACACAGACAATCGGCTCGTCAGGGCCAAGCAGAGCCAACTCAGCCGCATTGGCAGACGGTGCCATCAGCGTCATCGGACGGCCGCGAAGCCCCCGAACCACCGACAGCCCGTAGGCAAAGGCGGCGCGGATAGGGAGTAGCTCGCCTGAGAGCGAGAGTTCTCCCGCGAAGACCCAGCGCTCTAAGGCGGGCGCAGGGATCTTTCCGAAGGCCGCAAGAATCGACAAGGCAATCGCAAGATCGAACCGGCCGGAGTCTTTGGGGAGATCGGCCGGTGCGAGATTAATGGTGACGCGACGGTCA
>JBEDFV010000152.1:0-5896 GCA_041175005.1 Pseudomonadota bacterium | reverse complement strand
TGTCGAAGGGTTCATCTTTGTTGCTCTCATCTACTGGGTCTTCTGTAGCGCCATGAGCCGCTACTCGCGCGGGCTGGAGCGCGACTTTGCCGTGGCCCGTCGATAGCACCGCCGCCTTGCGCCCCCCACTGCCTATCTGCTGGAGTCTTTGTCATGCCAATGATTGAATTTGAGAATGTGAGCAAGTGGTACGGCAGCTTTCAGGTGCTCACCGATGTCAGTCTCTCGGTGAACCAGGGCGAGAAGATTGTCGTCTGTGGGCCATCTGGCAGTGGGAAGTCCACCCTGATTCGGTGTGTCAATGCCTTAGAGCCGTATCAGAAGGGCAAGATCACCGTGGGCGGGGTACACCTCACCGAGGACCTCAAGACAATCCATCAGGTACGCGCGCAGGTCGGCATGGTCTTTCAGAGCTTTAACCTCTTCCCGCACCTCACCATTCTGGACAATCTCACGCTCGCGCCCATGCATGTGCGAAAGATTGCCAAGGCCGAGGCCGAAGAAAAGGCCATGGCCCAGCTACAACGGGTGCGGATTGCCGAGCAGGCACAGAAGTATCCGGGCCAGTTGTCCGGGGGGCAGCAGCAGCGGGTCGCGATTGCCCGGGCCCTCTGTATGGAACCGCAAGTGCTTCTCTTTGATGAGCCAACCAGCGCACTCGACCCCGAGATGGTGAAGGAGGTCTTAGATGTCATGGTAAGCCTCGCCCAGCAGGGCACCACCATGATCTGCGTGACCCACGAGATGGGCTTTGCCCGAGAGGTGGCCGACCGCGTGGTCTTTATGGATGCCGGACAGATCGTGGAGCAGAACACGCCCGAGGCCTTCTTCGAACGGCCGCAACATCCGCGCGCCATTGATTTCCTAAGTAAGATCCTGAGTCACTAGACTCCCCAGCGGTCTGTCAAAACCCATCGCGGGCTTCATCGTAAAGACCGCGCCATCGGCCAGGGGATAGACGCCTTCATAGTCCTTAAGCACCAGGGGCATGCTGCCCGTGAAGGCGCCGAAGGCAGGGAGAAGCCATTGCCCGTCTCGGTAGGCAAAGCACGGTAGCCGAAGCCGCTGTCGGGCCCGCGCCTGAATAACGACCGAGGGATGCAGATGGCCCGCAATCTGCCAGTAGCCAACCTTCATCGAATGAGGATGATCTTCCGGCGCGTGCAGTCCCTGTAGGCCTATGCCCCCATCCCACCGATCTTGAAAAACCCGCAGGCCGAGATGAGCCGCCCAGTCTGCCTGAAGCGATTGCCCCGCCTTCTGGTCATGGTTTCCGAGCACCAGGTGCCAGGCAGTCTCTGCGGACTGGGACCGCAGTCGCGCGAGTTGCCGCAGCAAGGTATCGGTAAGCGACGAGGCGTCATGGACAAGGTCGCCCAAGATCACCAGGGTCTGTATTGCATAGGCCGACAAGAGTCTGTCGAGCCGCGCAAGGGTCTCTGCATCGCTGCCTTCGGGAACCGCCAGGCCAGCCTGTCGGAAACTTGCAGACTTCCCCAGGTGTAGGTCCGAAATAAAGGCCGTCCGTGTCTCGGGGTGGATGTAGGCGCCCTGCGGCGAGAGCCAGGCGGTGCGGCCAAGCGCCGCATGAAAGAGCACCTGGGTACCCGACGGAGGACCCAATGTAATGGGGCGGTGCGTGGTCTGCATTACGCCTCCGATTGTGCCTCCTGGAGCATGCGGGCCACACGGTCGGCGAGCTTCTCGGTAGAGAGCTGCTCGCGCAGTCGCTCCACCATGAGAGGAAACGAGAAGGGACTTGGCCGCGAAAGCGCGATCCAGCGCCACTGGGCAGACTGGCAGCGGTCGATCGCCTGGGAGAGTTCCACCATATTGCACTCCTCGCGCTGGACCTCCTGCCAGGACTGCTGATACAGCGCATTCTCCGGGTCATACTTCTGAAAGACCTCATAAAAGAGATTCGACGAGGCGGCGAACTGTCGGCTCGTCTTCTCCGCACCCGGGAGGCCCGCGAAGACCAGGCCCGCCACCCGGGCAATCTCCCGAAACCGACGTTGGGCTAATCCCCCCGTCTGCAGGGCATCTAAGAGATCCTGGGCAAGGGCATCGGCAGGCCGAAAGAGCGCCTCACGCAGCGACTCGGGAGACAAGGCGCCCGCCTGTTCTCTGGGCACCAGAAGGGCGAGCCCATAGTCATTGACTGCATACGAGAGGCTGATAGCAGACCGCTGGCTTAGCCGAAAACCCAGCAGCGTCGCCAGCCCGAGATGCACCGTGCGACCAGCAAAGGGGTAGAGAAAGCAGTGGGCCCCGTCGCGTGTATCGTAACGCTCGATGAGAAAGTCACCTGCGGCAGGCAGCCATGACCGCTCGGCCTGGGTGTGCAGCAGGGGCCAGAGGGCCTCTATCTCAGGGGCCGGTGAGCCTGGCGGCCGCGCGGGATCGCGCAGAAGATCGGCACACACCGCCGTCAGAACATCACGTACCGTGGCCGATAACTCCGTCGACAGCGGCATATTGCCGCCATTCCATCGCGGTACCGCACCCGCCTTTTTCGAGGCCAGACGCACATAGGCAGTAAGGTCCTTAACACGCACCAGTTCTAAGGCCCGCCCAGCAAAAAGAAAGGTATCGCCAGGCTTCAGACGCCCAATAAACGACTCTTCGATCTGGCCAAGACTACCCCCAGAGGCCCAGGCCAGGCGCATGCTGGCATCCGAGACGATCGTGCCAATCGAGAGACGATGCCGGCGGGCCAGCCGACCGTCGGTGAGCTGCCATCGGCCTGCTGCATCTTTCTCGAGTCGATGGAAGTCGGGATAGGCCGTGAGACTCGCCCCGCCCCGGGCGAGAAAGTCGATTGCCCAGTCAAAGGCCTGACGACTGAGTTGGCGGTAGCTATAGGCCAGACGCACCTCTGCGTAGAGTGCGGCGCTGTCCATGGGGCAGCCCAGCACGCGGGTGGCCAGATGCTGCACCAAGACATCCATCGGGGCCTGCGGCGGTAGGCGAGACTCGATGCGGCCCCGAATCAACGCCTCTTGAACAGCGTAGGACTCCAATATCTCCAAGGCATGGGTCGGCACGAGGAAGAGCCGCGAGGTCTTCCCAGGCTGGTGGCCCGAGCGGCCCGCCCGCTGCATGAGCCGGGCCATGCCCTTCGGGCTCCCAATCTGAATAACCTGATCGACCGGGGCAAAGTCCACCCCCAGATCAAGGCTTGAGGTCGCGACAACTGCCTTTAAGCCGCCCTGGGCGGTAGCGGTCTCGACCCAGGCCCGTGCGGCTTTATCAAGCGACCCATGGTGCAGCGCGAGCAGGCCTGCCCAGTCCGGTCGGGCCTCTAAGAGGGCCTGGTACCAGAGCTCGGCCTGGGAGCGGGTATTGGTGAATACAAGGGTCGAGGCCGAGGCCTCGATGGCCTGCACCACAGAGTCACGCATCGTAAGGCCCAGATGACCCGCCCATGGAAACCGGCCGGCCTGGGGAGGCAAGAGGGTCGCGACCTGCAGAGGCTTTTGGGTCTGGGCCATTACGAGGCAGGGCGAGGTATCGTCACCCGCCACCGTGACGCTGTGGCAGAGACACGCCGCTGCCTCGGAGAGATTTCCAAGGGTCGCCGACAGACCCCAGACCAGGGGCGAGGCGGCACCGCGCGACAAGGCCGCAAGGCAGAGTTGCAGCTGCACCCCGCGCTTATTGCCCAGGAGTTCATGCCATTCGTCCGCTACCACTGCCATGACGCGTGTCAGCATCTGCAGGCCTTGGGGCTTTGACAAGAGAAGGCTCAGACTCTCAGGCGTCGTCACCAAGACCTGTGGCGGCATTCGGTCTTGCCGCGCCCGTTCGGTCGAAGGCGTATCGCCGGTGCGCAGACCCACGCGCAGGCCGGGTAACGCAGAATCTGCGAGTCGTTGCAGGGCTCGGGCCGTATCGGCCGCCAACGCCCGCATGGGCGTAATCCAGAGAATGCGCGGGCAGGCCGCAAGCGGATCTGTCTGGCCGGCGAGCCGATTGAGCAGGCCCCCCCAGATCGCATAGGTCTTACCCGTTCCGGTAGCCGCATTGAGCAGGCCCGAGCGGCCCGCCGCTATGGCGTCCCAGACCTCGGTCTGAAAGCCAAAGGGCTGAAGGCCCAGGGCCCTAAAGGCGCGCTCTGCCGGGCTCATCTGCAGGCACCGAAGCGGCCGGCACCGCGGCAATCCAGCCCTCCAACGGGTCGACCTGCGTCGGCAGCCCGAAGCCTGGTTGCAGGGCGGCATGGGCCGCCTGCAGGGCACAGATCACGGCGTCGATGAGGTCACCACTGCCATCGATGGTCATGTGCCGTATCCAGGTTGCAGAGGCCTCTAGTCGAACACTCAGCCCTGCCGAACCCTGCAGAAGCGCCCGCAGAATCTTCTGTCGATTCTGGGCACGGTCGGTATCTTGGCGTGCCCGATCGTCGCTCTTGTAGGACCGTGTCGTGACCTTGCGGGCGGTGAACCCAGGATAGGCCTCAAGCGCAACCCGAGGCCCGCCAGAAGGCCCGCCCGAGGGCTCGCCCGAAGACGGCAGCGCCTGCTGCCCACTGTGCTTCAGCGTCGCGAAGTCGTCTGGGCAAGGGCAGCGGTCGCCATGGGCGGGGAAACAGAGCCCAGCCTGCACCATGCGCCCAATCCCCGCCTGCATCATCCAGGCCACCGGCGGATTGGTCCAACGCATCGCAGGACTCGAGCCGGCCGGCTTATCTGTAGCACGCCAGGCAAACTTATCGCCCACAGGGCGGCCATCGCACCAGGCCTTGAATCGGGTCCGCAGGCCATGACGATCGGCCGCACAATAAAAGGCCACAAAGGCACGCCAGTCGGTGGGCCAGCCCTCGTGGACGATTAAGGGGCGAGGCTGACCGAAGGGAAGATCAAAGCCGCCGATCCACGGGCCAGGGCTGGTGAGAAAGGTCTCAAAAGCCGGTAGGCTCGTCAGTCCCGAGACATGCGCCAGGCGATAGAGGCCGCGTTGCGGGTCGCATTGGCCAACGGCTACGGTGATCGGTTTTTTAAGGCTCGGGGCAGAACTAAAGTCAATGCCATAGACGGTAAACGGGGTCTGTGCAGTCGTCATCTAGCCCCCTTGGTCTAGAAGTGCCGCGAGGGCAGAGAGTCGGTCGGCCTGCGCGACAGGCTTGTCGGTGCGTAGCCGAAGAATACGGGGAAATCGCACCGCAAAGCCGCTCTTATGGCGCTTAGAGGCCATGACGCCCTCAAACCCAAGTTCCATGACGAGCTGCGGCGTCACCTGCCGCACGGGTCCAAACTTCTCAAGAATGGTTCTGCGAATCACCTGATCGACCTCTTTTATCTCCGCATCCGTCAGTCCGGAATAGGCCTTGGCAAAGGGCACCAGCACGGGCGGATCCACCCGATCGTCCCAGAGGGCAAAGCCATAGTCGGTATACAGGCCCGCGCGGCGCCCATGGCCACGCTGGGCATAGACGAGCACCGCATCGACCGATAAGGGGTCACGCTTCCACTTCCAGCACTCCCCCTGCGCGGTCTTCTTCTGCCGTCCTTGGCCATAGGCCGCCGCGCGGTGCTTGAGCATCAGGCCCTCTGTGCCTTCCTCTCCCGCCCGCGCGCGCAATGCGAAGACCTCAGCCCAGGTGCCAGGATGGAAGACTCTTGAGAGGCGCAGGCATTCAGCGGTCATGGGGTCGCGCTCGCCCTGCTGCACAAACGCTTCAAGCGCCGTCCGTCGATCCAGAAATGGGCAGGCCCGCAGGTCCTCTCCGTCTTTACGCAGAAGGTCATAGGCCATGAAGACGGCGGGCGCCTCGGCCCGCAGCTTTGCTGAGGGCTTCTTGCGGCCGAGGCGGGTCTGTAAGGCAGAGAAGGGCTGTGGACGGTCGCCTTGGGTACCAGCGTGTTCGGTAGCGGCATGCTGCCAGACCAGGATC
>JBEDFV010000151.1:0-3437 GCA_041175005.1 Pseudomonadota bacterium | reverse complement strand
ACTTGGCCTGGGGCATCGGCCAGCCCATTGCGGGTGCGTTGGCTGATCGGTTTGGCCCTTGGCGGGTAATTGCCGGCGGTGGGGTCATTTTCGCAGCCGGGCTCTTTCTGTCCACGATCTCTTCAGACCCGCTGAGCTACTCGATTACCGCAGGCCTGCTCATTGGCATCGGCATCAGTGGCGCCGGGCACAATACCGTGCTTGCGGCCTTTGGTCAGCTACTGCCCCCGGAGCGGCGCTCCTGGGCCATGGGCCTGGGTACCGCCACGGCCAGCCTGGGCCAGTTCCTGGTCGTGCCCTTGGGGCAGGCTTTCATCGAGGCCTATGGCTGGGTCTCGGCCATGATGATTCTGGCCCTCTCCTTGGCAACCACGCCCATCCTGGCGCTTGCCCTGCGTCCTCGGAAGGAAAAGAAGTCTTCGGTGCAAGGCACCTCGCCAACCAGCACGGCCTTTACCATGACTAGCACGGCGGGCTCGCTCAAAGAAGCGATCCGGCAGGCCTTTGGCCACACGAGCTTCTGGCTGCTGGTCTCGGGCTTCTTCGTCTGTGGCTTTCAGCTGGCCTTTGTGACCGTGCACCTGCCGCCGTATTTAAGCGATCTTGGAATCTCCGCGCGCACGGCAAGCTGGGCCATTGCCATGGTGGGCCTCTTTAATGTCGTGGGGGCCTACATGGCCGGCATCTTCTGTGCCCGGTATTCGCGCAGGCTGCTCCTGTCCTGGATCTATTTTTTGCGTGCGGTGGTGACAGCAGGGTTTCTGCTGCTGCCAATCTCGCCAACCACCACCCTGATCTTTGGTGCCCTGCTGGGTCTGCTCTGGCTTTCTACCGTGCCGCCCACCGTGCAGCTCGTGGGCGTGATGTTCGGTAACAAGTATCTCTCGACCCTCTTTGGGTTTGTCTTCTTATCCCATCAGATTGGCGGGTTTGTGGGTGTGCTGCTTGGGGGCTATCTCTACACCCGTATGGGTACCTACGATGTGGTCTGGTGGATGAGTGTGGCCCTCGCCATCTTCGCAGCCATTGTTCACCTGCCGATTCGTGAGCGACTCTTCAGTCCGAAGGGCGCCGTTCCGGTTGCAGGATAAGCTGCGTGGGATAAGCGGCGGGTCGGCCAAGAAGCCATAGCCATGCACCCATAGTCATGCTCTGGCGCAACGTACATCTTCCTGCGGCTTTATTCCTTGTCGCGCTCACCGTGCTCTCCACAGTAGCCTGGATCGCCGTGCAGGCAACCCGAGAAGATCCTTTGCCCACGTTGGTCTGGGCCCCTGAGATGCCCGCCGAAATCGTCTTTGCCCTCGGCCTGCCTATTCGAGATCGTCTCGGGGGCGGCTGGTGGTGGATTCAGGCCGCGCCCGTGGATCGCGAAAAATTTCGTCTTCTTGGGGCGAAGCTGGTGTTGGCTATGCCAACCCCCGTGGCCAGAATGGCTGGATGTAGCGGCGATATGGCAGTAGACCCGAATACCCCGCCACCGAGGATATAGATGCACTCCGCTTTCTCGACCAGCATCCGTGAAGACATTCGACTTCTCGGTAGACTGCTTGGCGAGACTCTCAAGGAGCAAGAAGGCGAGCAGGTCTTTGCCACGATCGAGGGTATTCGTCGGCTCAGTGTTTCGTATCGAAAGCACGGCGATGCCCAGGCCGGCCGACAGCTTGATCGCGCGCTAAAGAAGCTCTCGCCTGATCAGACCGTTGTCGTTATCCGCGCCTTTAGTTATTTCTCGCATCTGGCAAACCTCGCCGAGGACCAGGCCCGACGCCTTCAGGCTGAGGCGCTCGATGACCCGCTGCAGGCGCGTGAGATCTCCGGCACCATTGCCCATACGCTAGAGCGGCTTCGGCAGCAAGGCATTAAAAAGAGCGCGTTGGTTCGGCTGCTTTCTCAGGCCATGGTCTCACCGGTACTTACGGCCCACCCCACAGAGGTGCAACGCAAAAGTGTGATTGATGCCGAGCGTCGAATTGGCGACCTCTTGGCTGAACGTCATCTGCTGACCCACCTGAGCAAACGCGCGGCGTTAGCCGTAAATGAGAAGGCGCTGCGTGCAAGCATTACTCTGCTCTGGCAGACGCGCATGCTGCGCACGACAAAGCTCTCTGTGCGCGACGAAATTGAGAATGCCCTGTCGTTTTACAACACCACGTTTCTGCGCGAACTGCCTCGGCTTTTAGCGTCGCTGGAGGCCCATCTGGGCGAGTCAGTGTCGGCGGGTCTGCTGCGCATGGGGAACTGGATTGGTGGCGACCGGGACGGTAACCCGAATGTCACCGCAGAGACGCTGCGCTACACGATTGCTCGGCATGCTGAAGTGGTGCTGCGTTTCTACCTTACAGAGGTCCATCTGCTTGGTGCGGAGCTCTCAGTGTCACGCCAGTTGCGCGGTGGTACTCCCGCCTTAGAAGATCTCGCTGCACGTGCCCAGGACCCAAACGGCCATCGGGCAGACGAGCCGTATCGTCAGGCCTTGGTGGGCATCTATGCGCGCCTTGCCGCAACCCTGCAGGCGCTCACCGGCACCGAGGCCCTGCGCCATGCGGTAGCGCCTTCAGCACCCTATGCGAGCGCAGAGTCGTTTGTGGAAGACCTCACGATTCTTGACGCGGCCCTTAACCGAAACAAGGGCGGGCTTCTGTCGGAGTCGCGGTTAAAGCCTCTTATTCGCGCCGCTCGCAGCTTTGGCTTTCATATGGCCACCCATGATCTGCGCCAGAGCTCTGACGTGCACGCGGAGGTGGTTGCCGACCTTCTCGAGAAGGCAGGGCTCTGCGATAACTACCATGGTCTCGACGAGTCAGCCCGACAGGCACTCTTATTGCGGTGTCTCGCCGACCCACGCCCCCTGCGGCTGCCCCGCGCCCGTTATAACCCGCGCACAGAGGCTGAGCTCTTGATTTTCGAGAGGGCCTATGAGGCTCGCGCCAGCTTTGGCCCCGAGGTGATCCGTCACTGCATCATCAGCCACACCGAGACCGTGAGTGATCTTCTGGAGGTATTGGTGCTGCAGAAGGAGGTGGGACTTCTCACAGAGACGCATCTTGGCCTCATTGTGGTGCCGCTCTTTGAGACGATTACCGATCTCGAGCAGGCCGAGCCCATCATGCGTGGCTTCTATGCGCTCCCCGGGATCGAAGATCTGGTCCGGCGATCCGGAGGCGTGCAGGACATCATGCTGGGCTATTCGGACAGCAACAAAGACGGTGGTGTATTCACCAGCAACTGGTCGCTCTATAAGGCCTCGGAGGCACTTGCCGCCTTGTTCAAGGAAAAGAAGGGTATTCGTCTTCGACTCTTTCATGGCCGGGGTGGAACAGTGGGCCGCGGTGGGGGCCCGAGTTATGAGGCTATCCTTGCGCAGGCCCCTGGTACGGTCAATGGCCAGATTCGCCTCACCGAACAGGGTGAGATTATTGCGAGCAAGTATGGCG
>JBEDFV010000150.1:0-17545 GCA_041175005.1 Pseudomonadota bacterium | reverse complement strand
CCCAGAGAGCGCTGCCGCCTGGGGCTGAGCTGGGTCTGGGACGAGGTCTGGTTTCGGTTTGTCTATCCCTTTGGCACAGAGCCAGCCAGGGCCGATCTTGAGGGCGAGAACGAAGACTCCTGCGTACTGGAGGTGATCGACGCAAAAGGCCGGCGCCTGCTTCTTACCGGAGATATCCCACAACTCCAAGAGGCGGAGATTGTGGATCGGGCGCCATGGCTGCATAGGGATGCACCCTCGCGCGCGGGCGCCCCGATGGTGATGGTCGCGGCCCACCATGGGAGCCGCGGGTCTTCGGCAGAGAAGTTTCTTTCGGCGCTCGCACCGGCGGCGGTGGTCTTTCAAGCGGGATACCGAAGCCGATTCAATCATCCCCACCCTGAGGTCTTGCAGCGACTCCAGGCCCTCGCTATTCCCAGCCATCGCACCGATTTGGAGGGCGATCTGCTGCTCACCTGGAAGGATCAGACGCCTGCGTTTACGAGCGCTGCAGAGACGCGGAGACGATTCTGGCATCCGCGGCGATCGGATCCGCGTCTACTGGGCGACCCAGCCCCCGTCCATATTCCAGGCCACGCCGCGCACCTGGTCGGCAGCCGGTGAGCAGAGAAAGACCGCCAGCCCCGCGAGCTGCGCCGGGGTGACAAACTCTCCGGAAGGCTGCTTCTCAAGAAGCAGCTGCCGCTTCGCCTCCTCCTGAGGCAGACTCTGCGCCTGGGCGCGGGCATCCACCTGCTTCTGCACCAGCGGCGTGAGGACCCACCCCGGGCAGATGGCATTACAGGTGATGGGCGTCTGGGCGGTTTCTAGTGCCACCACCTTGGTGAGCCCCACGAGGCCGTGCTTGGCCGCCACATAAGCTACCTTCTGCACCGAGGCCACGAGCCCGTGGGCCGAGGCAATGTTGATGATGCGGCCATACCCGCGGGCCTTCATGCCGGGGAGGGCAGCCCGAATGGTGTGAAAGGCCGAGCTGAGATTGATCGCGATGACGGCATCCCACTTTTCAATGGGGAAGTCTTCGATGGGGCTCACATGCTGGATGCCCGCGTTATTCACCAAGACATCGATGCGGCCCATGGCAGATTCTGCGTCTTTGATGAGCGCAGCGATTTCTGCAGGCTTGGACATATCGGCCCCGTGATAAAAGGTCTTCACGCCGCGGGCCTGAAGGGATGCTTCTACCTGGGCAATTGCCTGTGCGTCACCAAATCCATTGAGTACGATGTTGGCACCCTGATCGGCCAGTGCCTCTGCCATGCCCAGTCCAATTCCGCTGGTGGAGCCCGTGACCAGGGCGACTTTGCCGGTTAAGAGTTTCATGGTCTGCATCCTTGTTGTGATGAAGTCTGCAAGAATAGCGAAATCATGTCGGCCGCGCGTATCCATTCCATTGCCTGTCAGAGCCCAGCAGGCCCGCACACCATGCGTGTCTTGGAGTTTGGTGATTCCGCGAATACCCAGGTGGTGATCTGTGTGCATGGGCTGACCCGGTCGGCATTCGACTTTCTGCCTCTTGCGGAGCGTCTCTCGGAGCGGTATCGGGTGCTCTGTCCGCATGTGGTGGGGCGGGGAGACTCCGACTGGCTTGACGACCCGAGTCACTACCATCTCGGACAGTATGCTTTAGACATGCAGGCCCTCTGTAGCCAACTGGCGTTGGGGCCTGTGCATTGGGTCGGCACCTCCATGGGAGGCCTCATCGCGCTGACCCTTCTTGGTCATCCTGAGGCCAAGACGCTATTTCCGGCTGTTGCGATGCGCTCCCTAGTCCTGAACGATGTGGGTGCCGTGATTTCCGGAAAGGCACTCGCCCGCATCGGTGCGTACGTGGGTGTGCAGCCGGTCTTTGAGAGCTTTGCCCAGGCCACTGCGGCGGCGCGCGTGCTCTTTGAGAGTTTTGGCCCGCACACAGAGTCCCAGTGGGCGCTGCTGGCGGCGGCCGTGGTGCGGCCGGTTGCCTGGCATCTGGCCCGTCAACGCTGGCAGCAGGCGCATCGTCAGCGTGCTGCCGCCGAGCAAACGGGCTGGCTGCCCGATCCCGCCTGTTTCCCTCAGTCGGCTGCCGATCTGCGTGCCATGGCCGCGCAGCCGGTGGCCTTTCAATTTCATTACGACCCGGGTATTGCAGAGCCCTTTCGCAAGGGCTTTGCCGCGACCCAGGGCGATGTTCCGGATATGGACCTCTGGCCGCTCTACGATGTTGTTGCCTGTCCCACCCTGGTCTTACGTGGTGTACAGAGCGATCTCTTGTCCCCGGAGACTGCCCGTGAGATGCAGACACGGGGGCCTAAGGCAGTGCTCATCGAGGTGCCTGAGACCGGGCATGCGCCCTCACTCTTGCCGGATGCGCAGATCGATTGGATTGCCCGTTTTATTGCCGCGGCGGAATAATTTTCTTACCTAAGGAGCAGACTGTGATTCAGAAGCCTTGCCTTACTCTCGCAGATGTAGAACGTATTGGCGCAGCCGCTGTGGCCGAGGCGAAGAAGCACAACTGGGCCGTGGCGATCGCCATCTGTGATGACGGCGGGCATCTGCTCTGGTTTCAGCGCTTAGATGGCGCGCCGATAACCTCCGCCTACATTGCGCCCCAGAAAGCGCGCACAGCCGCCATGGGCAGGCGCGAGACCAAGATCTACGAAGACATCATTAACAATGGGCGCACCGCATTTCTGTCGGCGCCCGAGCTTGAGGGAATGCTGGAAGGCGGGGTGCCGATTCTGGTGGATGGCCACTGCGTGGGCGCCGTGGGTGTCTCTGCAGTGAAGTCTTTTGAGGACGCCCAGGTGGCCAAGGCGGGCATCGCGGCTTTGTAGCCAGCGCTAGTCGTTTACGCGTCCTAGCAGCAGGTATTCCATGAGGGCCTTCTGCGCATGAAGGCGATTCTCGGCCTCATCCCAGACCACCGACTGCGGCCCATCAATGACGTCGGCCGAGACCTCCTCGCCGCGATGCGCCGGTAGGCAGTGCATGAAAAGCGCCTGGGGCCCTGCGGCCGCCATCATTTCGGTATCCACGCTCCAGTGCTCGAAGGCCTTCTTCCGCGCCTCATTCTCGGCCTCAAAGCCCATGCTCGTCCAGACATCGGTGGTAACGAGATCAGCCCCACGGACAGCCTCTAGGGGGTCACTGAAGGCCTCGAAGTGGCCCGTAGAATGCAGGCCCGCCCGCTCGGGTTCCACCTCATAGCCGGGTGGTGTGGAGACCCGTACCTGAAAGTTCAGAATTTCAGCGGCCTGCAGCCAGGTATTGCAGACGTTATTGGAGTCTCCGATCCAGGCGACTGTCTTGCCCTCAATACTGCCGCGGTGCTCAATGAGGGTGAAGATATCGGCCAGGATCTGGCAGGGATGGTATTCGTTGGTGAGCCCATTAATCACCGGTACCCGCGAGTGGGCCGCGAAGCGCTCGATGATTTCTTGCTCATAGGTTCGAATCATCACCAGATCACACATGCGCGAAATGACCTGTGCCGCGTCTTCTACGGGCTCACCCCGGCCGAGCTGGGTGTCACGGGTATTGAGATAAATTGCGGCCCCGCCAAGCTGGTGCATCCCGGCCTCAAAAGAGAGTCGTGTGCGGGTGGACTGCTTCTCAAAGATCATCACGAGCGTGCGGTCTTGAAGCGGCATATACCGCTCATACCGTTTGAATCGATCTTTGATGACTCGGCTACGGGAGAAGAGATATTCGACGGTCGACCGATCAAGGTCGTTAAACTGCAGGAAGTGTTGCATATGCGTGCCTCAGAGCCCTCTCGCCTTCTCAGGCGGCCCGTCCCTGAGGCTCTGCGCGTTGTTCCTGAAGAAACCCGCGCAGAATGGGGACGAGCAGAGAGACGATCTGGTCTGCCTCTTCCGCACGCAATACAAGCGGTGGAAGCAGCCGTACCACCCGGTCTGCCGTCACATTGATGAGGAGTCCGGCCTCAAGCGCCTTTCCCACCAGCGCGCCGCAGGCTTCCTGTAGTTCGATGCCGATCATCAGACCCTGACCGCGGATTTCGGTAACGCCAGAGAGCCCCGCAAGCCCGGCCTCAAGCCCTCTGCGAATCTGTTCGCCGCGTTCGGCCGCATTGCGCAGCAGGCCCTCTTCTTCGATTGCGGCGAGCGTTTCAAGACCGGCACGCATGGCCAGGGGGTTACCGCCAAAGGTGGTCCCATGGTTGCCGGGCTCAAACAGGGTTGCGGCCTTGCCATGGGCGACCACGGCTCCAATGGGCACGCCTGAGCCCAGACCCTTGGCAAGCGGCATGACATCCGGCAGTACGTCGGCCCACTGGTGGGCGAACCATTTGCCGGTACGGCCAATGCCACATTGCACTTCATCGAGCATGAGCAAGATGTCGTGGTCGGCGCAGAAGCGGCGCAGGGCCTGTAGAAAGGCAATCTGGGCCGGGCGAATGCCGCCTTCGCCTTGGATCGATTCTAGGAATACGGCGGCCACATCGGGGTGTGCGGACAGCGCAGCACGGATAGCCGCCATGTCGTTGAGCGGCACGCGAATAAAGCCTTCAACCAGTGGCTCAAAGCCTTTGTGCACCTTGGGGTTGGCCGTGGCCGAGAGCGTGGCCAGGGATCGCCCATGAAAGGCGCCTTCGAAGACGATGATCTTTGGGAAGTCAAAGCCCTTGGCGTGTCCGTGTTTGCGGGCGAGCTTGATGGCCGCCTCGTTGGCCTCGAGCCCGGAGTTGCAGAAAAAGACATTGGTCATTCCGGAGAGGGCTACCAGACGAGCGGCGAGCTGCTCCTGCAGGGGAATGCCGTAGATGTTGGAGGTATGAATGAGTCGACCCACCTGGTCGCGCAGCCCTGCGGTAAGCCGCGGATGGTTGTGGCCGAGGGTATTGACGGCAATGCCCGAAAGGGCATCGAGATACCGCCGTCCATCGGTGCTCCAGACCCAGCTGCCTTCTCCGTGGCTTAAGGCCACCGGAAGGCGTGCGTAGGTGTTCATGAGGGGGGAAGGGTTAAGCTGCATCGCAACAATTGGGCTATAAACTGCTAGGATACCGCTTTATTTATGAGACTTACATGGCTGCCGAACCGCGGTTGTTCTTGATACAAGGCCAGACCTCAGCCGGCGGCAGCTTTCGTCCAAGTGACTGGGCCGAACGGCTCGCTGGGGTTATGGCACCTTTCCGGCCGGGCTATCGCGCCTCGGGGTCTGCGACCGCGGCCTCGGTCGCGGGCTATTCCCCCTATGCCCAGCCGGTGGTGGTGGCCGGAATTAAGTGCGTGGCAGTAGACACCCGCCTCCAAGAACTCGAGCCCATGGCCTGGGACTTTGTCTGCGGCTTTGCGCGAGACAACGGCCTACCCATGGTGGAGGCCTGCCTCGTGGATTCGGCGATTAGGCCAGTGCAGAGAGCACCCGCGCCGTAATCTCCTCGACGCTGCCGGTTCCCGAAATACTAATGAGCTTTGGTGCGGCAGACTGGCCGGTCGCAGCCCAGGTGTCATAGAAGTCTACGAGCGGTTTGGTCTGCTGGTGATAGACCTCCAGACGCTTGCGCACGGTAGCCTCCTGGTCGTCATCGCGCTGAATGAGGGGCTCCCCCGTGACATCGTCTCTGCCCTCTTGCTTCGGGGGGTTGTATTTGACATGGTAGGTGCGACCGCTCGCCACGTGCACCCGTCGGCCGCTCATGCGGTCGATGATGTCCTGGTCGGGCACTTGAATTTCGAGCACGGCATCAATCTTGACCCCCGCCGACCGCATGGCCTCGGCCTGGGGAATGGTGCGCGGAAAGCCATCAAACAGGTAGCCTGACTGGCAGTCAGGGGCGGTGAGCCGCTCCTTCACGAGATTAATGATGATCTCGTCGCTGACCAGACCGCCAGAGTCCATGACCTTCTTTGCGGCGATGCCCAGTGGCGAGCCTGCCTTCACCGCGGCACGAAGCATGTCCCCGGTGGAGATCTGGGGGATGCCGTATTTCTCTTTAATGAAGGTTGCCTGCGTACCCTTGCCTGCGCCCGGAGGGCCCAAAAGAATAATGCGCATGATCTACCGCCTCCCCCCGTGCCTGGGTCGTTGTTATTGGTCTGATCGATTATAGGCCGGCTGATGTCCGTAAGGACAGCAGTTGACGTAGGGATGCGAGGTCTTCTGGGGTATCTACACCGGCCGGTGGGGGCTCAGCGAGCCATTCGACTGTGATGGTGTGGCCTTGATAAAGCCAGCGCAGCTGTTCGAGCTTCTCGATGGGCTCGAGCGGGCTCTCAGGCCAGCGGCTGTACTCCTGAAGCGGGCCCGCACGGTAGGCGTAGAGGCCGAGGTGCCGCAGATGCGGCCCATGGGCCGGCAGGCCTGTCTCTTCTGGTGGTCCGGAAAAGGCTCCCCAGGCGTCGCGCCAGAAGGGGATGGGCGCTCGCGAGAAATAGAGGGCATGGCCCGCTGCCGAACAGACCACCTTGACCACGTGCGGCGAGAAGACCTCGTGGGCTTCGATGATCGGGCAGGCCGCCGTCGCCACGGAGGCACGCGCATCTTGGGCGAGTCGATGGGCCACGCGGGCGAGTAGGTCAGGGGGCATCAGGGGCTCGTCGCCCTGAAGGTTGACGATGATCTGCTGCGGGTCTGCGGCGTAGCGCTGGGCAATCTCGGCAAGGCGATCGGTTCCGGTGGGGTGGTCCGCGCGGGTGAGGGCAGCCTCGAGTCGTGGCGCCTGCGCGGCTAAGGAGAAATGCGTTGTGGGCAAGGACTGGTGTGCCGGGCGGGGCGGCGTATGCGCAGAGTGAGTCGGTGGCAGGCCGGGCCTTCCTGCGGCGATCTGCTCGGCCGCCTGCATTACACAGTCGAAGATCTCTGTGTCGTCGGTTGCGACAATGACGCGACCTGCACCGGACTGCAGGCCCGCGGCGGCTGCCCAGAGGACCATGGGCCAGCCCGCGATGTCTGCCAGAGGCTTGTTGGGAAGTCGCGTCGAGGCCCGACGCGCGGGAATGCAGACCCAGAAATCTGCGGACACTGGGGGCGATGCTTTAGTCGTCGCGTGCGGCATCGGCAACGCCAATGTCGGGCACCGCGAGGGCCTCTTCTTCTAGGAGGTGCGCGATGCCGTCGACCACGGGATAGCCCAGACGCTCAGCCGGGCAGAGCAGCATCTGTCGGCCGGGGGCCCACTGCAGCCCGCCATGACAGCTGGGGCACACAAGTATTTCGAGAAGTTTGCCATCCATGGTTGCCCTTTCTTTTGCTGCGCGTTATGGCAGATGCAATGGCTGCTGAAGTGCCTGGGTCATGGCGCGCAACCAGTCTTCGGGAAGATGACTCTGAAGGCGAACGGCCCACCAGAATGGGTGCGGCGATCTTACGAGAGACAGGCTGTTGTCCCCACGAAGCTGCCTCTGGGCTGCCTGAGCCACTTCCCACTGAAATTTTACGGCATCTTTCTCGGTCATCACGATGCCTGGTGTGGCCATGAGGGGGTGGGCGGCCTTCCAACGTAGAAGCGCGGGAAGTATCTCTGGCGCATGGTCCGGGAGGCGCAGGGTATCTGCGAGGGGCAGGCCAAGGTCGCGCAACATGTCAAAAAATACGTCGGGCTGGGCGATACCCGCCATGGCAAGAAAGGGCCCGTTCTCTGCGAGCCCCTGGGGCAGGGGGCCATCAGTGATGGCAAGGGCTTCTGGCTCGGGGGCGATATCCCCTTCCAGCGGGGTGGATGGGGTCTTTCTGGTGTCTTCGTCCGGCGCGTTCCAGGAAAACCGTAGCCATTGGGCGGGCCGCGTATCGCGGGCTATGCAACTGGGCTGATGGTCCGGCAGATCCGCGGTGATCTGGGAGATGTCCATGCCTGCCGGTGCCACGATGGTGTCGGGCGTATGGCCAGCCGGTGGCGGCCAGGATCCGCGCAGGGGTCCATCCGGCATGGGCTTTCCGTTGCCATGGCAGCGGGCATCGAGGACCAGGATTCGGTGGTCGGGCCGCAGGCTTGTCTGGGAGAGTCCGTCATCGAGCAGCCAGACATTGGTATGGGGGTAGAGGCTGAGCACCGCACGGGCCGTGTCTGCGCGGTCTGCACCCACACCCACGGGGCAGCCGGTACGCCAGGCCATAAGCCAGGCCTCATCGCCGGCGGCAGCAGGCGAAATGCGCGACAGGCATTCCGGCTGAAGCACCCGGATTCGCCCGCCCATGGCTGCTGGTGCCTGTTCTGTATCTGCGGCACGGGCCCGATAGCCGCGGCTTAAGATCGCTGGGGCAAGTCCGCGGGCCCGCAGTTCTATGGCGAGGGCAATACACAGGGGTGTCTTACCTCCCCCGCCTGCAACCCAGTTGCCAACAGCAATCGATTGACCCGAGGGCGCCCGCGGGGCCTCCAACTGCCGCCGTAGTCGTCTGCGCGCGACCCAGGCTGTGATGCGCCCAAGCCAGGGTAGGAGGGGCTGCAGGAGTGCCCAGAGGAGATGGTCTAAGAGATACGCACGCCGCTGTCGTATCTGTTCTAGGCGGTTGGCGGGCGGCCTCAGATGGACCTCCCAGGGGCTCTTGCATGCCCCAGTAAACCACCGACGCCAGAGCCTGTCAGCCAGGCGATGGGTCAGAATCTCCAGTACCGACGGGGTCATGGCCAGCCTGTGGATAACTCTGTGGAGAGAATGCTGCTTCGCACGTGGGCCCCGAAATGGCGCGCCGTCGGGCGATTTGCGTTAAGAAACAGATTTGGGGTAAACATTCTGGAATTTCCGGATGAAAATTTTTTTCTCTTTTTTAATCAATGTGTTGCAAAATTCTTTGGGGCTCTCCCGGGAGGGGGTTCCCGCGAAGCCCGGCCAGTTCTGGGGTCGCAATCGAAATCCCCTCTGAAACCAAGGTATAACGGGCGCTGTGGAGAAGTGACTGCATTCTAGCCCTGTAGGAGCGCGCATTTGACGGAATCTGACCTGCCCTTATTGAGTGTTTCTGGGCTCAATCGCCTGGTCTCACAGGCCATAGGCCAGAAGTTTCCTTTGGTTCGGCTCAATGCGGAGCTTTCCCAGGTCATGCAGGCGGCCAGCGGGCACTGGTATCTCACACTCAAAGATTCCCAGGCCAGTCTTAGGGCGGTACTCTTCCGACGCGAAGCCGCGAACCTGGCCTTTCGGCCGGCCGAAGGAATGCAGGTGGAACTCCGGGTCGTACCGGGCCTGTACGAGCCGAAGGGCGAGTTTCAGGTGCGGGTATTGTCCATGGCCCAGGCTGGGCTGGGCTCGCTCTTTGAGCGATTCCAGCGCCTGAAGAGTCTGCTGGAGGCCGAGGGCGTGTTCGATCCGGCACGCAAGAAGGCCTTTCCCCCGCGGGTGCGTCGGATTGGCGTGGTGACCTCACTGGGGGCGGCAGCCCTGCGGGATGTGGTCGTGACCCTCACCAACCACGCGCCGCGGCTAGAGGTCGTGGTCTTTGCCTCCCTGGTGCAGGGGGCGGAAGCCCCGGCCGCTCTGTTGTCTGCCCTTGCGCGGGCTGCCCAGTCGCAGATTGACCTGCTCATCATCGCCCGTGGGGGCGGTAGCCTCGAGGATCTCTGGGCCTTTAATGACGAACAACTGGTGCGCACCGTGGCCCAGTTTCCCGTCTACACCGTAGCCGGGGTGGGCCATGAGACCGACCTGAGTCTGGTCGACTTAGCCGCTGACCACCGCGCTGCCACGCCAACCGCCGCAGCGCTTTGGGCGAGTCAGGCGGAGCAGGCCTTTGTTCAGGTGCTAGAGGCTGCGGGCACGGCGCAGGCCCGGGCCATACAGCGGCGTCTCGCGATTGCCCAGCAGCAGCTTGATCGTGCGGCCATGGCATTGCCCAATCCCCGAGCACGACTGGCGCTTCAGAAGCTACAGTGGGTGCGGCAGGCGGAGCGGTTTTTCCGCCTGGGGGGGCATCGCCTTGACGCCGCCCGTGGCCGGCTTGCGGGCCTTTCGGCGCGTCTGTCTGCGCTTGATCCCACAGCCGTCTTGTCGCGCGGCTACGCCCTGGTCTTCGATGCCGCGGGGCGTCCTGTCGTGTCAATTGCGGGTATTGCGCCTGGCCAGTCGGTGTCGCTGGCGTTTGCCGATGGCAAAGCCCGCGCGCAGATTGAGGGAATCGAATCGGCTGAGGGCAAACCCCCTACCGCGTAGACCCATCGTTTTGTCGATAATACGAACTTCTCTTTTTCTGCGAGCGGTGCGCTGCTCGTGGACCCATTCCTCAACCCTTCGGAGATTCCCTCATGGAACACGTTCTACCCGCCTTGCCCTATGCAATGGATGCCCTAGCCCCACACATCTCTAAGGAGACCCTGGAGTACCACTATGGGAAGCACCACCAGGCCTATGTGACCAATCTCAATAACCTGATCAAGGGCACAGAGTTTGAGTCCGCAGGTCTTGAGGACATTGTGCGCAAGTCGTCGGGGGGCGTATTTAACAATGCGGCGCAGGTATGGAACCACACCTTCTACTGGCATTGCCTATCGCCGAAAGGCGGCGGTGCACCCTCCGGTGCTTTGGCTGCCGCGATCAATGCCAAGTGGGGAAGCTTTGAGGCCTTTAAAGAGGCCTTCACCAAGAGCGCCATTGGCAACTTTGGCTCAGGCTGGACCTGGCTCGTGAAAAAGGCCGATGGCAGCCTCGACATTGTGAACACCAGCAACGCCGCTACACCGCTGACCACCAGCGATAAGCCCCTGATGACCTGCGATGTCTGGGAGCATGCCTACTACGTGGACTACCGCAACCGCCGGCCCGATTATCTCGGCGCCTTCTGGTCTCTGGTGCACTGGGATTTTGTGGCTGGTCAGTACGCCTAAGCAGCCTGACGCGCCGCGTGGGCCCTAGCCCATGCGGTCGTGCCGCCCTTTGCCTTGGGCCGTTTGCCCGTTGCTGCTTGCCTCGCCCCTTGGCGCCACTAACGGCGGGGTAGCCCCTCAATCTTGTCTCCCGGCCCGAGTTGGCGTCGGGAGAACCATCCTTGCCGGGTCTCTAGCGCATAGACCGCCGCCTTGGCCGCACAGTGGGCGGTCTCTGTAAACGGGGCCATATCGGCGATATTGATAATCCTTCCCGCCGCGTCCGCGAAGGCCACAGAAAGCGGCAGGGGGGTGTTGCGCATCCACATACAGTGGCGGTCGGCTTGGTCAAAAATGAAAAGCATCCCCTCATCGGGGCCAAGGTCGGTTCGGTACATGAGTCCACGGGATCGCCGGTCGGGGGTGTCCGCAAGCTCCGCGGACAGCGTTGCACCCTTCAGAGACAGAACCACAGTACCGGGCTTTGTGGCGGGCGACGCCAGGGCCTGCCCAAAGGCCTGTCGGCTGAGGGTGGCGATGAGCCATAGGCTCAGTAAGACCACGAAGGCCCAGGTAAGAAATCGAGAGAGACGAGATTTTGAGGACGACAGAGGCATAAGAAACGATAAAGAAAGAGCCGAAAAAAAAAGCGGGCCCTCCGATAAATGGAGGCCCGCTCAGACAACATCCCGACGGGCTGCGAACGGTTCGCATGGCCCGACGGTCAAAGGGGACAGGCCCCTTTTAAGAATTACTTCTTCTTGCACTCCGCAGCGTCTTTGTTCTTAGCATCTTTGCAGTCCACTGCAGGCTTGTTTGCAGGAGCAGCGGGTGCAGTCTGCGCGATGGTCACAGCGCTGAAAAGGCCAAGCGTTACAGCAGCGATCAGAGTCTTCATTCGATCCTCGTTTAATAAGAAGTTACGGTCAACATGATCCGCAGTGGAACTATAGGCCCTTCTTTTTTGTTTTTGTGGCTGTAATTCTTTGAATATTTTCATAAATTTATTTCCCTTGGGTGCTAAGGGAGATTCCGGGCCAAAACCAGGCGAGCGAGTGGGGAGGGCGATTCCAAGCAGTCTAACGCCCTGTCGTAAACTCTCATGCATTCTTATTTACTAAACCTTCCCCTGAGGAGACTGCTCTATGTCTAGCAAGATCGTTGTGCCGAGCCGTGGCCAGAAGATCACGGTCAACCCCGATTTCTCGCTCAATGTGCCGGATGAGCCCATCATTCCCTACATCGAGGGAGATGGCACAGGCGTAGACATTTCTCCGGTCATGATCAAGGTTGTCGATGCTGCGGTTGCCAAGGCCTACGGGGGCAAGCGCAAGATCTCTTGGATGGAGATCTACTGCGGGGAGAAGTCCACCCGGGTCTATGGCCCCGACGTCTGGCTCCCAGAGGAGACGTTAGCGGCCCTCAAAGAGTATGTGGTCTCCATTAAGGGTCCGCTTACCACGCCGGTGGGCGGGGGTATTCGGTCCTTGAATGTGGCCCTGCGACAGCAGCTCGATCTCTATGTCTGCCTGCGCCCGGTGCGGTATTTCAAGGGCGTTCCCAGCCCGCTAAAAGAGCCTGAGAAGACCGATATGGTGATCTTCCGCGAGAACTCGGAAGACATTTATGCTGGTATCGAATACGCGGCGGAGTCTGCCGAGGCCAAGAAGCTCATCGATATCCTGCTCAAGGAGTTTGGGGTAAAGAAGATTCGCTTCCCCGAGACCTCGGGTATTGGCATTAAGCCTGTCTCGCGCCAGGGCACCGAGCGGCTCATGCGCAAGGCCATGCAATACGCCATTGACAACGACAAGCCCTCGGTCACTATTGTGCATAAGGGCAACATCATGAAGTTCACCGAAGGTGGATTTCGTGACTGGGCCTATGCCCTGGCACAGAAAGAGTTCGGGGCCAAGCCCATCGACGGCGGACCCTGGTGCAGCTTTAAGAATCCCAAGACCGGCAACGAAATTGTCGTGAAGGACTCGATCGCTGATGCCTTCTTGCAGCAGATTCTCTTGCGCCCTGCAGAGTACAGCGTCATCGCCACCCTCAACCTCAATGGAGACTATGTCTCCGACGCGCTGGCCGCGCAGGTAGGGGGAATTGGTATTGCGCCGGGGGCCAACCTGTCTGATACGGTGGCCATGTTTGAGGCCACCCATGGCACCGCCCCGAAATATGCGGGCAAAGACTATGTGAATCCCGGGTCCCTCATTCTGTCGGCCGAGATGATGCTGCGGCATATGGGCTGGGTAGAGGCTGCAGACTTGGTTATTACCGCCATGGAGAAGGCCATTACCACCAAGAAGGTCACCTACGACTTCGCCCGACTCATGGACGGTGCCACCCAGGTCTCCTGCTCGGGCTTTGGCGACGTCATGATTTCGCAGATGTAGTCGCAAACACGCACTGGCGCGCCTGGCGAAGATACACACGCCAAGCGCGCAGACGGCGCAGTGGCGTTTTAGAAATAAAAAAGCCCCGGCCTTACAGCCGGGGCTTTAGATTGTTCTGTTCGGGATTAGCCCTGGGGAACAATATTCGATGCCTGTTTCCCTTTGGGACCTTGCACGATGTCGAACTGCACCTTCTGGCCTTCCTTGAGTGAGCGAAATCCGCTCGTCTGAATTGCCGAGAAGTGTGCGAAGACATCTTCACCGCCTTCGTCGGGGGTGATAAAGCCAAACCCTTTGGCGTCGTTAAACCACTTGACAGTACCTGTTGACATAAAACGCTTCCTACCTTTACAAAAAATACACGAACTACGAAAACCGCACGTCAAGAAGGCCAAAGAACTGTACTGAAACCCGTGCAACGAATGCAACGGTCTTCGCGCACCACGCGCCAGACCTTTTGGGCATGCGAGCCGCAAAACCACACCTGAATATAGGGCATGCCGAAGGTTTTGTCCAACGCAGTTCTCCCCGTAGAATCAAGGCATGTCGGACATGACTCCCATCCTGGCTTCCAAATCGCCCGCAGCCCCCCAGCAGACGGACCTCCCGGTCCTAGAACGGCAGCCCGCAAAAGTCAAGCCACCGCCGCTGTACACCGTTTTTCTGTTGAATGATGACTACACCCCGATGGAATTTGTGGTCATCGTGCTGCAAAAATTCTTTCAGATGGACCGGGATCGGGCTACGCTGGTGATGTTGAAAGTGCACCGAGAGGGGCGCGGTGCCTGTGGTCAGTACCCCAAAGAGGTAGCCGAGACCAAGGTAGAACAGGTCAACGGCTTTTCGCGGATGCATCAGCATCCACTGCAGTGCACGATGGAGGAAGCATGATCTCTCAGGAACTCGAAGTCAGTCTGCACATGGCCTTTGTGGAGGCGCGACAGCAGCGACACGAATTCATCACCGTAGAACATCTTCTGCTTGCGCTTCTCGACAACCCCTCGGCCTCCGAAATTCTCAAGGCCTGCGCGGTGGATTTTGATGTGCTGCGTAAGAGTCTTACCGGCTTTATCTCCGAGAACACGCCGGTGATTCAGGGTTCCGAAGAGGTGGATACGCAGCCCACGCTGGGCTTTCAGCGGGTGATTCAGCGGGCCATCATGCATGTGCAGTCCACTTCCAATGGCAAGAAGGAGGTCACGGGCGCCAATGTTCTGGTGGCCATTTTTGGTGAGAAGGATTCGCACGCCGTTTATTACCTGCATCAGCAAGGCGTCACCCGGCTCGATGTGGTGAACTACATCGCACACGGCATCACCAAGGCCCCGCCGGCGGCAAATCAGCCACCAGAGGACCAGGCTACGGAGGCCGAAGCGACCGCGAGCAGTGGCACGCAGGCGCCTAGTCAGCCTTCGCCCCTCGATCAGTTCACACAAAACCTCAACAAGCTCGCCCAAAACGGCAAGATCGATCCCCTCATTGGACGCGAGCAGGAGGTGGAGCGGGTCATTCAGACCCTCTGCCGCCGTCGTAAGAACAACCCGCTTCTGGTCGGAGAGGCTGGCGTGGGGAAGACGGCTATCGCCGAGGGATTGGCCTGGCGCATTACCGAGGGCAACGTGCCAGAGATTCTCGAGAAGGCCACTGTCTATTCGCTCGATATGGGCGCCCTCTTGGCGGGTACCAAATACCGTGGCGACTTTGAGCAGCGGCTGAAGGCGGTGCTCAAGCAGCTCAAGGCCGATTCGCATGCCGTGCTCTTCATCGATGAAATTCACACGCTGATTGGTGCGGGGTCTGCATCGGGCGGTACGCTTGATGCCAGCAACCTGTTAAAGCCGGCGCTGTCTTCTGGGCAGCTGCGTTGCATCGGCGCGACCACCTATACCGAGTATCGGGGCATCTTTGAAAAAGACCATGCCCTTTCCCGTCGCTTCCAGAAGATTGATGTCACAGAGCCTACCGTCGACCAGACGATTCAGATTCTCAAAGGCCTGAAGTCTCGCTTTGAAGAGCACCATGGCGTGCGCTATCAGGCGGGCGCCCTTACCGCAGCGGCTGAGCTTTCCGCGCGCTATATCAATGACCGGCATCTGCCTGACAAGGCCATTGATGTCATCGATGAGGCGGGGGCCGCCCAGCGAATTCTGCCCAAGAGTAAGCAGAAGCGCACCATTGGTAAGGCGGAGATCGAAGAGATCGTCTCGAAGATTGCGCGCGTGCCGCCTCAGACGGTGAATACCGACGACCGTCAGATTCTGCTCAATCTCGATCGTAATCTGAAGAACGTTGTCTTTGGTCAGGATGCGGCCATTGAGGCTCTGGCCACCGCGATCAAGATGGCCCGCTCAGGCCTGGGTAAGCCCGAGAAGCCTATCGGGTCCTTCCTCTTTAGTGGGCCCACGGGGGTGGGTAAGACCGAGGTGGCACGCCAGCTCGCCTTCTTGCTTGGCATTGACCTGGTGCGCTTTGATATGTCGGAGTACATGGAGCGGCATGCGGTATCCCGTCTCATCGGGGCACCTCCGGGCTACGTGGGCTTTGACCAAGGGGGGCTGCTCACCGAGGCCATTACGAAGAAGCCCCATGCGGTGCTGCTGCTTGATGAGATTGAGAAGGCCCATCCCGAGATCTTCAATATCCTGCTGCAGGTCATGGACCACGGCACGCTGACCGACAACAACGGGCGTAAGGCAGACTTTCGTAACGTGATCCTCATCATGACGACCAACGCCGGTGCCGAGATGCTCAATAAGCGCACGATTGGCTTTTCCAACAGTCGTGAGCAGGGCGACGAGATGCAAGAAATCAAGCGGCAGTTCACGCCGGAGTTTCGTAACCGGCTCGATGCCATCGTCTCCTTCCGTGCACTTGACGAAGAGATCATCCTGCGGGTCGTCGATAAGTTTCTCATCGAACTGGAGAACCAGTTGCAAGACAAGAAGGTCGAGGCATCCTTCGATGAGTCATTGCGCAAATATCTGGCCAAGAAGGGCTTCGATCCAGCCATGGGCGCGCGGCCGATGCAGCGCATTATTCAAGACAAGATCCGTAAGGCCTTGGCCGACGAACTGCTCTTCGGGCGACTCGTGCAGGGCGGGCGTGTGGATGTGAGCCTTGCAGACGATGGTGAGACGGTCACCCTGCAGTTTGATGAGGCGCCCACCATCACACCACCGGCTGCACCGCCTCCGCCTGCACCAGCCAAGCCCGCGTCGCGTTCGCGTAAGCCCAAAGAGGCGGCGGAGGCCGCCTCGGGTTAAGTCGTGGTGTTGTTGGGTGGGGGGTTCAGTCGCCTGCGCAGGTGGGTGCTCGTCTGCCCATAACATGGCGGTACCGGTTGGGCTTTTGCGGCGCATCAATGCGGCCACTTGCATAAACGCATGAAGTCGCTGACACTGCGCAGTGCGTTCTTATTATTTGCTGGAATACGTTCTAGGCGGTTGTTTATCAAAATGAAAGGGAGACCCCATGCGAAAAGTCGCATCCTTGCTGGCTGTGCCGTTGTTGGTTCTGACTGCCCAGGCAGCCCACGCCAATACCCAACTTGCTGGTCGCTATCTGGCGGCTAACTGCGCCAACTGTCACGGCACCAACGGTCAGAGTGTCGGGGGCATGGAGGCACTTGCAGGCTATGACCGCAGCAAGTTCGTTCAGACCATGAAGGCGTTTCAGTCAGGTGAGAAGCCTGCCACCCTCATGCATCAGATTGCCAAGGGCTACACCGACGCGCAGATCAATCTGATGGCCGACTTCTTTGCGAGCCAGAAAAAGGCCCGCTAGGCCACTTTCCATGAAGGGAGAAAAGAACATGACAAATAAAATCAATTCATCGCGTCGTAGCCTCGTCAAAGCCGGTGCCGGCGCAGCCGTGGTTACTGGCGTAGCGGGTCTCACGGGTTGTGCCTCTACCGGTCCTTCGATCGGGTCTGGTGGCAAGAAGCTCGGTCGGGTGGTTGTGATTGGTGGCGGGTTCGGCGGCGCCACGGCGGCCAAGTACATCTCCATGTGGAGTGAGGGCGCGATTGAGGTCACCATGATCGAGCGTGAGCCTGAGTTTATTTCCTGCCCCATCTCCAATCTGGTGCTCGGCGGTAGCCGCAAGATGAACGAGATTACCCGCAGCTACAACACGCTGGCAGGCCGCGGCGTGAAGGTCGTACAAGACGAGGTGACCCTCATTGACCCCGCCAAGCAGACAGTGACGACCCGCAAGGGCCAGACTCTGCAGTACGACCGACTGGTGGTCTCTCCCGGCATTGATTTTCAGTTTGACAAGATCAACGGCCTGAATGCTGAGGCCCAGAAGGTGGTGTTGCACTCCTGGAAGGCCGGCGCCCAGACAGTGGCCCTGCGTGCGCAGCTTGAGGCAATGGCAAATGGCGGCACCTATATT
>JBEDFV010000149.1:0-6040 GCA_041175005.1 Pseudomonadota bacterium | reverse complement strand
GACCCCGTCTGAATGCCGTCGGCCAAGGAGAACTCGGCTGGTAGCATCAAGATGATGGTTGAACCATGCTCAAACCAGCCAAGCTCTTGGCCCTTGGTAAATCGATAGTCCACAGGCAAGGAGAGACGCCCTGGTAGGCTGCTCCGAAATGTACGGTCTAGCGCATGGATACGCATGCTCGCGACGAGGATCGCAGCAACGGGGATGATTAAGCAGGGAGTCTCTTGAGGACCAACGACCGTCTCAAGAATCGCCCGCTCATTTTTGCAAAAGAGGCTTTCAACGCGCTTGAGCGCGATGGGGTTTACGTTCCAGGTATCTCCCGAGATGTAATGCACCTGCGTAAGACGGCCGTCATGGGGCGCATGAAACCGGTGGTACATGGCCGAGGTGAGACGAATAGTTATGTACTGGGCATCTTCCCACTGGGTGCGCAGTCGCTCGTGCACGAGAAAATCTGTCAGACGGTAGGGAAATCCTTTGGCCTGTAGTAGCTCTCCCTCCTCGACCCGGCCCAAGGCGCCAACGATGCCATCACAGGGGCTTACGAAGGCAGACGAATCTGGGTCTACATGGCGTGCGCCAGGCTTGAGCTCCCGAATAAAGCAGTCACGCAGGCTCTCAAACCGCCGTTCCTTCGCCTCTGTGAGATCGAGGTCTGTAAAGAGACGCCATACCCCAATCGATAGCCTCGTGAGCAGGGGGCTCTTAATACGACTGAACCAGCCCATCCAATGCGTTACAAAAAGCCGCGGGATGCGGTTGGTCAAAAGGAAGTTGAGATCTTCACCGGCGAAAATACTTCTTAGTGCACGCATGAGAAAGGGCCTGGCGTCATCAAAAGGTCATGTTGTTGTAATACAAATGCGAGCATAAGGAGGTTTTGTTACATGATCGATACGTCACTGGCAAACCTGGCCTGGGGCTCGCTTGCAGCCCTGGCCTCCTACAAGATCTACCGACGCCTTGGGCTGTCTCGCGTCAAGCACCCCTCGCTAACGGGACATTCCCGCATGGCCAAGGCCTTCACCCGACTTGTACCGCGTTATGCCTACGATAACGAGCACTGGCTTGGGATGGACGATGCCAAAGCGTCGATCGTGTCACAGCGGCGGGCGGGCTTTGAGTCCTTGGTTGCTGACCTGGCACAGCGCAGCCCCAAAACGATTGAGGCCGCTGCGCAGGCGGCACGTTATATTTCTGATGTCCAGTTTGTTCGGCACAACCGTATTCCTCTGCAGTTTCGCAACGCAGACCTGCTGCGCCTGAAGACGGGTAACCTCTGGAAGGAGAGCCAGGGTAGCCACCTAATAGATCTCGATGGCCAGGCGTTCTTAGACCTGAGCGGTTCATACGGCGTGAACCTCTTTGGGCTCGACTTTTATAAAGAGACGATTGAAGAGGCCGCACAAGAGGCGGGCAATCTTGGCCCCTCGCTCGGCGGCTATCACCCCTGTATTCTGCCCGCCACCGAGATGCTCATGCAGATCTCGGGCATGGATGAGGTCTCGTTTCATATGTCGGGCACCGAGGCAGTGATGCAGGCCGTGAGGCTCGCCCGCTACCACACCGGAAGAAAAAAACTTGTGCGCTTTAGTGGCGCCTACCACGGCTGGTGGGACGATGTGCAGCCAGGTCCTGGTAACCCCATGCCTCCCTCCAGGCATACCCTCACGCTACGGGAATGCTACGAGCCAACACTCGCGCATCTTCGCACGCGTAATGATGTGGCCTGTGTGTTGGTCAATCCCATTCAGGCCATGCACCCGAATCGCAACGCCCCCACGGACGCCCTTCTTATTGACGGCCATCGCCATGTGGAATTCGATAAGGACGCCTATGCAGAATGGCTGGCCGCACTTCGGAAGGTATGTACCGAAAAGGGAATTGTGCTGATCATGGATGAGGTCTTCCTTGGCTTTCGGCTTGCGCTTGGCGGCGCGCAGGAGTACTTCCAGGTAGAAGCAGATCTCGTTACCTATGGCAAGACCCTTGGTGGTGGGCTACCGATTGGCGTACTCTGCGGTAAGGCGCACTACATGCGGCGCTTCAAGCCTAACCAGCCTGCGGATGTCTGCTTCGCCCGCGGAACCTTCAATGCCCATCCACATGTCATCGCAGCGATGCATGCATTCCTTAAGCGGGTCACGACGCCAGAGTGTCGCCAGAGATATAGCCAGATTGACTCTCTATGGAACCAGCGCAAAAGCAGTGCCAATCAGCGGTGTGAAGCACTAGGACTGCCCATGCGGTTCGTCGGTATGCCTACGGTCTGGGGCCTCGTATTCGACAACCCCGGCCGTTACCATTGGCTACTTCAGTTCTATCTACGACGTGAAGGAATCCACCTTAGTTGGGTAGGTACCGGCCGGTTCATCTTTAACTTTGGCTTCTCTGATGCGGATTTTGATGAATTTCTCATGCGGTTCACATCAGCAGCACTGCGGTTTCGCGCAGAAGGTTGGCTGTCCGCCCCCGAAGGGCAGACAGCCAAGTCTATTCGGCGAGGGATATTACGCGAAGTACTTACCCACCGATTTATGAGGCCCGCACGTGCTCCATTGGATCAATCAGCTCCCCCTTCATCAGATACAGCGGTGCCCGATGGTAGAGCTTGATATCGTGGAATGGGTCAGTGAGGATTTTTATAACCCAAGCAAACGCCTCGAAGAGGTCTTCTTTGATCGTGAGTTGTAGCGCGCGAAAGAGAAGGCCCGCAACACCGAGCATGAGCCAGGCAAAGCCCACAATACGGAGGGTCGTGTCTTCATAGGAGGCAGGCACCATCCAGGTCACCGTCTCCGGATACCAGTATGCAAGCACAGGTATCACGGCCCAAATCGAAAGCAGAACAATTTTTCGATTAAGGTTGTAGCCGACCTTGATTGCTTCTTTGAACTCGAATGTGGCGTGGTTCACCGTATCGTATTCTTTCGACTCAAAGAAAAAATGACCAATCTGCCGCGTCGTCATGGCAACTAGCCAGGCCACCATCGCCGAAATCACCGGGTCGATAAAGAGAAAGACGTAGGCCACCAGAAAAGAAAGTGCGCTTACCAGATGGAGTGCCTGGTTAATGCGACTCTGATGGTAATAGCGGTGGTCGTCCCATCTCTGGGTATGAAGCGTTCTCTGCAGTCTTTTCAGTGTCGTCACGAAATTCATCCTTTACTTATTAATACGTCTCACAAGAACCTCCCGAATGTTCTTACAGCGACAGAGACGGCGGATATCAACGCGGCCGCCCAGAGTTGCGCAGAACAGTGAAGACTCTGTCTGATCAACATGACGCTTTGATGTCTCTGGGGTTTCACTTCAATGACGGTCATATTTATGACGTCACAAATCTTTCACAAAATACTCATCTTTCCGTTATGTTGGAGGCCTAGCCTTGCGACATGACACTGGAAGACCTTGAGGTTGTGCACCTCCGTGCAACGCGCCAGACCCTGCGGATCGCACTTGTGACAGAGACCTACCCGCCTGACGTTAATGGCGTCTCACAGACGCTTCATATGCTGACCGAAGGACTCCACAATCGGGGCCACGAAATCCTCATTGTTCGCCCCCGACCCCAGCCCGCACCGGCAGCGACCAGCGAGCGCACAATTGAAGAGGTTGTGGTCAAAGGGCTACCCATTCCCATGTATAGCGACCTGCGGTTTGGGCTTCCCGCAAAGGGCTTTCTCACCCGCCTCTGGTCCTCCCGCAGGCCAGACCTCGTGCATATTGCGACTGAGGGGCCCCTGGGGTGGTCTGCTGTGCAGGCGGCAAAAAAGCTCCGCATCCCCATGACCTCTGACTTTCGCACCAACTTCCACGCCTATAGCGCTTTCTACAAGCTCGGGTGGTTAAAAGGCACCATCGTTCGATACCTCCGTAAGTTTCACAATGCCACCAGCTGCACCATGGTACCGACCGAGGAGCTCCGAGCAGGACTTGCGGCGCAGGGCTTTAAGCGTTTAGAAGTGGTTCCGCGGGGCATCGACACAGATCTTTTTTCTCCGGAAAAGCGATCTGAGGCCCTGCGTCAATCCTGGGGTGCAGACAGCACAACACTCGTACTGCTCTCGGTGGGACGGCTTGCAGCCGAGAAAAACCTTGACCTCGTCGTCGAGACATTCCGCCAGCTGCGGTTAGCACACGACAAGGTAAAGCTTGTCTTCGTTGGCGATGGGCCTCTACGACAAAAGCTTATGCGTGACTGCCCTGATGCCTTGTTTGCAGGTATTCGTCGCGGGGAAGACCTCGCAACCCACTATGCAAGCGCCGATGTCTTTCTATTCCCCAGCCTTACCGAGACCTTCGGCAACGTCACCCTTGAGGCTATGGCGAGCGGCCTTGCTGTGGTTGCCTTTGACTGTGCTGGCGCAAAGTGGCTTATCAAAGACGGCATAAACGGCTGTACCGCCACCCCCAGTGACAATCGCGCATTCATAGGCAAAACAGTGGCGCTGCAGAGTAACAGCCCCCAGCGACAACAGATCCGCCTTGCCGCACGCCTGGCTAGCCTGGAAAGCAGCTGGGAGAGCATCGTAGCCAAGGCGGAAGGCGTCATGGCAGAGGCCGCCCTGGGCACACGGGCATAGGTTCGGCGTAATCGCGAATGCACTACCGTGAGCGGCGGCGATTCACCCAGTAGACCAGGGAGAGCATCAGGGGCACCTCGACCAGCACGCCGACGACAGTGGCCAGCGATGCTGCGGACTGCATGCCAAAAAGGCCAATGGCCACCGCCACGGCAAGCTCAAAAAAGTTTGAAGTTCCAATGAGGCAGGCGGGCCCAGCAATGGGATGAGGCAGACGCAACCACTGGGCCATTGCCCAGCTAAGAAAGAATATGCCGTAGGTCTGCAGTATGAGAGGTATGGCGATGAGCAGGATGAGCAGCGGCTGACTAAGAATGGTCTGTGCCTGCAGGCCAAAAAGGATTACTACCGTCGCAATAAGCCCGGCTATTGACAGAGGCTTGACCTGAGCCATGACCCGCGCAAGAAGGTCGGGGCCACCACGCAGCAGCGTGTAACGCGTTATTACACCCGCAAGCAGCGGAGCCAAAACATACAAGACGGTGGAGAGCAGCAGTGTTTCCCAGGGTACAGAAATATCTGTGACCCCGAGCAAAAGCGCGGCGAGTGGTGCGAAAGCAAAGATAAGAATGACATCGTTGATCGACACCTGCACCAGGGTGTAGGCCGCATTACCGCGTACCAGTTGACTCCAGACGAAGACCATTGCCGTGCATGGGGCGACACCGAGAAGAATCATGCCTGCGATGACTTCATCTGCCGTATCTGCGGGCACGAGATCGGCCCAGGCCCACTTAAAAAAGAGCACCGCCACAACGGCCATGGAGAAGGGCTTGATCGCCCAGTTGACCGCAATAGTTAGGAGTAACCCCTTAGGCTCGCGACTCGCCTGACGAATAGAGGCCCAGTCAATCTGGACCATCATGGGATAGATCATGGCCCAGACGAGCACCGCCACTATGAGATTCACCTGCGCCACAGACTGGTCCGCGACCCACAAGAATAGATCGGGTATTGCAAGACCAAGCGCAACGCCCAAAAGAATTCCCAAGCCTACCCAGAGGGTAAGCCATCGCTCAAAAATACCCATGGCTACTTCACTTTTCGATGTACGGATATGGGTGCGGCGATAGGTGCGATGAAGCTACAGGGTTCCCCGCCGCAGCAGTTCTCCGAGAGAAAAGACACCAGGGCGTTCATAAGCGAAAACTGGGGGGTATAGATCATCTGACGGCCATCGCGGGTCGCCTGGATAAGGCCAGCACGCGAGAGCTCTTTGAGATGGAAAGACAGGGTCGCTGCAGGAATACCCAGTAGCTCTACCATCTCCGAAGGCGTGACCCCCTTGGCGGCACGCTGCACAATGAGGCGAAAGATATTAAGCCGTGGCTCATGGCCCAGCGCATTAAAGGCGGCTGTGGCCTGAGTGTTGTCCATGCTAGCGTGCCTGGCCAATATCAGACAAAGACTTCTGAAGGGCAAGGCGGTCTAGCTTTTCGATGGGCAAGGCC
>JBEDFV010000148.1:0-2561 GCA_041175005.1 Pseudomonadota bacterium | reverse complement strand
CGAAGGGATTCGGCACGGGGTACGTAAGGTAAATATCGATACCGATATTCGTCTGGCCATGACGGGCGCGATGCGCAAGCTCATGGTCGAGAAGCCCGAGGAGTTTGACCCGCGGGCCTTCTTTAAGGTGGCCACGGCCGCGGCCAAAGGCATCTGTCAGGCCCGGTTTGAGGCCTTTGGCTGCGCGGGCAATGCAAGCCGCATCAAGGCGGTGCCGCTTGACACCATGGCCGCGAAGTATGCCAAGGGCGAGTTGCGTGCGCTGGTGCACTAGCAGACTACACGCGGTGTGCTCGCATGATCGCCCGCCGTGCGGCGATCGCGTGCGTTTTGTCTTCTAGCCGCTCTGGCAGAGACCCATGGTCTACGACATTGATCCCCGCATCACCCGTGCTCTGCTCTTTGATGTGGACGGTACCCTGGCAGAGACTGAGGCTGAGGGCCATCTGCCTGCCTTTAACGAGGCCTTTGCAGGGCTCGGTATCCCGTGGCAGTGGTCGCTCCAAGACTATGGAGACCTGCTGCGGGTGACCGGCGGCTACGAACGCATGCAGGCCTATGCCCGTATGCGCGGTGATTCTCAGTGGTTGACGCCCGAAGGCCTCGCGACGCTCAGAGAGGCCCATCGGCGCAAGAACGCCCACTATGCAGACCGACTGATGCGCGGCCTCGTGGTGCCACGACTCGGGCTTGCTGCTCTGCATCGGCAGATGGCGGAGGCTGGCCTCTGCTGGGCGGTGGTGACCACCACGAGTCGAGACAACTGGCAGGCGCTCTGGCAGTGTTGCCTCTCGGGCACGCTTGCCGTGCCTCCCGTCTTTGCGATTTGTGGCGAGGATGTGCAGGAAAAAAAGCCGCATCCGGAGGCCTATCTTCTGGCGTTGGATCGCCTGGGCCTACCCGCTTCGGCCTGTCTCGCGGTAGAAGATTCTCCCAATGGCCTTCAGGCCGCGCGGGCTGCCGATCTGGGCTGCCTGGTGGTGAAGTCTGTCTTCTTCCAGGAAGCAGACTTTACAGGCGCCCTTGCTGTTACAGAGGAGCATCTGGACCTACGAATCGCCGACGCGCCCGACGAATTCCCAGGAGCAGAAGGCCTGCAATAACCGGTACGGCCAGGGCTGTCACGAGGTCTACCGGAATATCGAGCCCGAGACTGCGCAGGCCTTTGGCCAGGTAGTTCAGAAGCCCCACGCTGTAGTAGGTGAGTACCACGAGTGAGAGCCCCTCAACGGTCTGCTGCAGCTTAAGCTGCAGCTGCGCCCGGCGATTCATGCTCGCCAGTAAGGCCTGGTTCTGCCGTTCATTCATAAATTCAATGCGGGTCCGCAGAATCTGGGTGGTGCGTGTCACCCGATCAGAGAGTTCGCGCAGCCGACGTTGGGTCCATCGGCAGGTGCGCATCGCGGGCTCGAACCGGCGGTCCATAAATTCGGAGAGGTTCTGCACACCCGGTAGTGGTGTCTCCTTAAGCTCCAGAATGGCCCGGCGCACAAGCTCCACATAGGCCTCACTGGCTGTAAACCGCAGCCCGTGGGCTGAGATCCATTCTTCGACGCGGGCGGCCAGAAGCGAGACCCCCTTAAGGAGCCCCTCATGGTCCGGGAGGTTCGCCTTGCCATCGTGCCCGATGGCCTCGCCTGTGGCTCCCATAGATTGCAACTGTTCCACGGGGGCCGATTCGGCCAAGGCGATCTGCCCCGAGAGGCCAGCAAGTTCGTCTTCGGCCTTACGCAGGGGTTCTGAGAGGCCCTTGGCGCGGGGCAGCGCCAGCATGGACATCATGCGGTAGGTGTCGATATCGACAAGCCGTTGCACCACCCGTCCGGCCTGCCGCGACCCCATGCCCTGGTGATTCACGAGAATGCGGATAAAGCCCATGGCATCAAACTGAAAGTCTGTCCAGACCTGTGCCTTGCCGGAGGCCAGAATGGAGGCCCCCACCAGCGTGTTGCCAGAGAAGAGGGGAGCATAAATAGCCGCGTCTTCTTCTGGGTCGGCCCGACGAATTGCAATGTCTACGGCCGAGATGCGCTCCCCAAAATCGGCCCCGGGCATCGTCAGGCCAAGGTCCATCAGCCGAGTTCGCAGGCGGTTGAGCATGGTCTGCCGTGGCGCGGTCCAGTCGGGTTCGATCTGCGGGGTGCCCTGCTCGTAGACCGTGAGCGTGGAGAACTCTCCATGCAGTTCCCATTTCAGGAGCAGCCGGCGGGGCTCAGGCAGCAGCTCCAGGACCCGAAAGTTCTGCCCGTGTACGGGGTGTGTCTCGGTCTGTAGCGCCCTGGTGAGGGACTCGATAAAGGCCTTCTGATTCGCGCGGTGCGAGGGCTCGGTGAGCAGGAAGGCCTGGCTACAGACCCGTTCCTCTGGCCAGAGGGCAATGGGTGGGCGGGCATGCACCTCTTCATGGAGGATATGCCGCTGGCTATGTTCGTGGGAGGAGGGCAGTGGATTCATATCTGTTGGGACCAATAACGTTGGGCGCGCTCTACCTGCGCATCTAGGTAGGCGCCATAGAAGTCTCGTGAACTGTATCCCACCAGGGGCTCGAAGAGGGGCTGACA
>JBEDFV010000147.1:0-3390 GCA_041175005.1 Pseudomonadota bacterium | reverse complement strand
GCCTTTCCGCGCTCTGGGCCGCCTGGGGCCGGCCTCTGCCGGTAAGCCCCCTCTGGTATGACCTCCACGATCTGGGCGATGCGCTGGCAGCAGCGGGGCTTGCCGCCCCCGTCGCCGAGTCAGAGAGGTTTGTACTCACTTATAGCAGGAGGCAGGCAGCGGTCGCGGACCTTCGTACCTTCCCTCTTCGCCCGGGCCCAAGCGTCGGGGTATCGGCCGGGATCATTGGCAGTCGGGCACGTCACCGCCTTCTAGATGCACTCGAGGGCCTACGGGGCGCCGATGGCCGGATCGCCCTCCATTTGGAGTGTGTGCTTACCCATGCCTGGAAGCCGGCGACACGCCCTCTGCCAAAGCCCGCGGCCGATCCAGGCCAGGCCGTTCCGGTCCAGTGGCATCTGTCCCGTCCAGGCTAAGTACGACCCTTTGGCTGCGATGGGGTTCTTCCCGCGTATACGCCAAAAGGCATATACTTCCGAAAAAAACAGCTTTCAAATCAGTAGGGACAAGGCACAACATTCATGCAGGAATCGACAGCGCAGACGGCAGGCGGTGTCGCGGAGTCGCATCCGCGGGAATGGGTGCTGCGCCGCAATTGTGCAATCTCCCCTTACCAGTTGCTTGCTGTGTTTGTGTCGGTTGCGGTGGTCTCGCTCGGTATTGCGACCGTGTGGGGGGTCTTGGGGCACTGGGTTGTTCTCCCTTACGCGATTCTTGAATGCCTCGCCCTTGGGGGGGCCTTCCTGTACTACTGCAGGCATGCCCAAGACCGCGAACGGGTCAGCGTCTCAGACGCGGTCGTGCGCATTGAAGAGGTGGTCGGCGGCGGGTCGGTTGTGCACGAACTTCCGCGCTACGGCATTGTGGTGCGAATGGCATCGGCGAAGTCAGATGCGCTAGTCTGCCTGAGGTCAGCCGGCCGGCAGGCCCAGGTAGGGCGGTTTGTGGATGGTGAGGGACGCAAGCAGTTCTTCAGGGAATTTCGTCAGGCCTTGGGGCAGGGCGCGGTGTAAATAACAAACAACAATCAGGACTGAGGACAGAGGTAGATCATGAAAAAGCAATCGACACATGGCCTGGGGGGGCGACTAGCTGCGGCTTGGTTGGCTATGGCAACAGCAGGGGCCGGACTGACACTTCCTGTGGCGGCCTGGGCCAACGACATGACCACAAAGTACAACCTGAGAACGCCGGCCTCTGGCATGGCAGAAAGCCTCTACACGCTGCATAACTTCCTGCTTGCCGTCTGTCTGATTATTTTTGTTCTCGTCTTTGGCGTCATGTTTTATTCCATGTACGCCCATCGCAAGTCCAAGGGCCACAAGCCCGCAGATTTCTCTGACAGCCACACCCTCGAGATTGCCTGGACGGTGATTCCGTTCCTCATCGTGGTGGTCATTGGTGTCTATGCCACGCCCATCGTCATGGCCCAGAAAGACACCACCAACGCAGACATCACCATCAAGGCCACGGGCTATCAGTGGAAGTGGGGCTACGACTACCTCAAAGGAGAGGGCGAGGGCATTTCCTTCCTTTCCACCCTCACGACCCCTTATGAGCAGCGTATTAACCAGGCGCCTAAGACAGAGAACTATCTCTCTGAAGTCGACAACCCCATGGTCGTGCCTGTGGGCAAAAAGATTCGCATCGTGACGACTGCCAACGACGTGATCCATGCCTGGATGGTGCCTGCCTTTGGTGTGAAGCAAGATGCCATACCTGGCTTCGTGCGCGACACCTGGTTCCGGGCTGACCGCGTGGGCACATTTAACGGACACTGCGCCGAACTCTGCGGCAAAGACCATGCCTTTATGCCGATCGTGGTGCGCGTCGTAACAGACGCCGAGTACACCGCCTGGGTAAAAGAGAAGAAGGCCGCACAGGCTGCGCAGGCACCCTCGGGCGCTGCGCCCGTTTTGGCTTCTGCCCAATAAGATTTTTTGACCCCTATTTTGTAAAGCTGATTCACAGGAGAGCGCGATGAGTGCAGTGCTAGAACCCCAAGGCCTTGCGGGCCACGACCATAGCCATGACCACGACCATCCACATGGCTGGCGTCGTTGGGTATATGCCACCAACCACAAAGACATCGGCACGCTCTACCTCTGGTTTAGCTTCACGATGTTCATGATCGGTGGCATTCTCGCCCTCGGAATCCGAGTCGAGCTCTTCCAGCCCGGTCTGCAACTCATTCAGCCCGAACTCTTTAATCAGCTCACCACCATGCACGGGCTGATCATGGTCTTCGGCGCCATCATGCCGGCCTTCGTGGGCTTTGCGAACTGGATGATTCCGCTTCAGATCGGTGCGGCCGACATGGCCTTTGCCCGGATGAACAACTTCAGCTTCTGGCTCATGGTGCCTGCCGCCATTCTCCTGGTGGCTTCCTTCTTTGTGCCCGGAGGTGCAGTGGCTGCAGGCTGGACGCTCTATGCGCCGCTTACGCTGCAGATGGGCATTGGCATGGACATGGGCATCTTCGCCCTGCATATCCTTGGTGCCTCCTCCATCATGGGCTCGATCAACATCATCACCACCATCCTCAACATGCGGGCGCCTGGCATGACCCTCATGAAGATGCCCATGTTTGTATGGACCTGGCTGATTACCGCCTACCTGCTTATTGCCGTTATGCCAGTGTTGGCCGGTGCAATCACCATGACCCTCACCGACCGTCACTTTGGCACCGCCTTTTTTAATGCCGCGGCGGGTGGTGACCCGGTGATGTACCAGCACATCTTCTGGTTCTTCGGTCACCCCGAGGTCTACATCATGATTCTGCCGGCCTTCGGCATCGTCTCGGAGATCATCCCCACCTTTAGTCGCAAGAAGTTGTTTGGCTATAGCTCCATGGTCTACGCCACGGCCTCCATCGCCATTCTGTCGTTCGTGGTCTGGGCCCACCACATGTTTACTACCGGCATGCCGCTTACCGGTCAGCTCTTCTTTATGTACGCCACGATGCTCATCGCAGTACCCACCGGCGTGAAGATCTTTAACTGGCTGGCCACCATGTGGCGCGGGTCGATGACCTTCGAAACCCCCATGCTCTTTGCCATTGGCTTTATCGTGGTCTTCACGATTGGCGGCCTGACGGGAATCATCCTGTCTGTGGCCCCGATTGATATTCAGCTGCATGACACCTACTACGTGGTGGCACACTTCCACTATGTCTTGGTGGCTGGCTCGCTCTTCGCGCTCTTTGCTGGTGTCTACTACTGGCTGCCGAAGTGGACAGGCCACATGTATGACGAGACCCTTGGCAAGCTGCATTTCTGGGCCTCGATGATTTTCTTCAACATCACCTTCTTCCCGATGCACTTCCTGGGTCTGGCCGGTATGCCCCGCCGGTATGCCGACTATCCGATGCAATTCGCCGACTTCAATATG
>JBEDFV010000146.1:0-2970 GCA_041175005.1 Pseudomonadota bacterium | reverse complement strand
TCGAGTCTGGAAAGTTCAACTGGGCAAACGGGAAATTTCCTACGATGACCGACCCATCAGACGGCTATCACGGGGTACGTTTCTACGAGACCTTTGGTGATTTCGGCTTCACCATGAAGTGCCGCATGGAGGGGCTACGCACCTTCGGGCCTGCGCTCTCCCCAATGAATGCCTTCTTGCTTTTGCAGGGGGTAGAGACCCTGCACCTGCGGATGGAGCGCCACTGCAGTAACGCGCTCAAGATTGCCGAATACCTCTCTTCTCACCCGAAGGTTTCGTGGGTGAATTATCCGGGGCTCGCCAATAACCGGTATCACGCACTGGCAAATAAATATCTTCCACGGGGTGCTGGCGCGGTCTTGTCTTTCGGTGTTAAGGGTGGCGCCGCAGCCGGGCAGAAATTTATCGAGAATGTGGAGTTTCTATCGCACCTGGCCAATATCGGAGATGCCAAGACACTCGTTATTCATCCGGCGTCAACCACCCATCGGCAGTTGTCTGAAGAGCAACAGATTGCCGCCGGTGTTCCCCCAGACCTTATTCGACTTGCGGTAGGTATTGAGTCGGTCGACGATATCCTCTGGGACATCGACCAGGCCCTCTCAAAGTCCGGGAGCTAACACCTGCCTAGCGGTGTGCAGTAGTCCAGACCGGATCCCGCTTCTCAATAAAGGCCAATACGCCCTCTAGGGCCTCAGCATCCATCATGTTGCAGGCCATAGTCTGGCCTGCCTGCGCGTAGGCATCTTCAATTTTTGCCTCAAGTTGCGCGTAGAAGAGCCGCTTGCCGAGCCGAATCGCAGCCTCGGGCTTGGCAATGATCTTGGCGGCGAGGGCCTCCACGGCCGCGGGTAACTCTGATGCTGGCACTGTACGGTTGATGAGGCCCTTGGCTTGTGCTTCTTGGGCAGAAATAAAGTCCCCGGTAAGGAGCATCTCCAGCGCCTGCTTACGCAAGAGGTTACGGGAGAGGCCCACGCCTGGGGTTGAGCAGAAGAGGCCAAGATTAACGCCTGAGACCGCGAACTTTGCATGGTCTGCAGCGACGGCGAGATCGCACATGGAGACCAACTGGCAGCCCGCCGCGGTTGCGATGCCTTGTACCTCTGCGATAACAGGCTGGGCGAGTCGCTGTAGCGACAGCATAAGGTCAGTACATTGGCCAAAGAGCTTCTTGTAGTAGTCCTCAGAGGGCTCGGCACGCATCTCTTTGAGATCGTGGCCTGCGCAAAACGCCTTTCCAGATGCCGCAAGAATGACCACGCGTACCGTACGGTCCTGCCCGATCTGATCAAACTCCGCTTGCAGGGCCGCGAGCATGTCGGCACTTAAGGCATTAAACGAGGCCGGCCGGTTAAGTGTTAGCCGAACGATTCCCGGCCGAGGAGATAACCGAAGTACAAATGGCTCCTGGCCTAAAGAGGCTTGCGAAGTAGCGGGTCGATCATGGGGTGCGTTCATCGTCGTCTCCTTATTCTTAGACATTAATGGCTGCGACCGATCCCACCCGGTGGCGCAGCTCAAACTTCTGAATCTTTCCGGTGGAGGTCTTGGGGAGTTCTCCAAACTCGACACCACGCGGCACTTTGAATCCGGCGAGGTGCTTCTTGCAGAAATCAACGATCTCCTGCGCAGTGACCGACGCCCCTTGTTTGAGCTCGATGAAGGCACAAGGGGTCTCTCCCCACTTGGGATCGGGCTTGGCCACCACCGCGGCAGCCAGTACTGCCGGGTGGCGATAGAGCACATCTTCTACCTCGATGGAGGAGATGTTTTCTCCGCCGGAAATGATGATGTCTTTGCTGCGGTCTTTGATCTTTAGATAGCCATCCGGATATTGCACCGCCAGGTCTCCCGAATGAAACCATCCTCCACGAAAGGCAGCCTGTGTACCCGCAGGATTTTTCAGGTAGCCCTTCATCGCAATATTGCCCCGGAACATGATCTCGCCCATGGTCTCGCCGTCTCGGGCGACAGGCGCCATGGTCTCGGGATCGCGTACCTCAGCGCAACGCTGAAGATGGTAGGGGAGTCCCTGCCGGGCATTGAGCCGTGCCCGCTCCGAAATATCGAGTTGGTCCCATTCCTCGTGTTTGACACAGACGGTGGCAGGCCCATAGACCTCGGTGAGCCCGTAGACATGGGTGATCTCAAAACCCATGCGCTCCATGCCCTCGATCATGGCTGCAGGCGGCGCTGCACCCGCCACCATGGCCTTCACCCCCGAGGGAAGGTCTTGTTTGAGCTCGGCAGGGGCATTGATCAGCAGGTTGTGGATAATCGGCGCCGCGCAGTAGTGGGTAACCTTGTGTGTACGAATGAGATCAAAAATCGTCTGTGCCTCGATTTTTCGCAGGCAGACGTTTACCCCAGCACGGGCGGCCACTGTCCACGGGAAACACCAGCCATTGCAGTGGAACATGGGCAGCGTCCAGAGGTAGACCGGGTGTTTCGGCATATCCCATTCGAGAATATTGGAGATGGCATTAATAGCTGCCCCTCTGTGGCTGTAGACGACACCCTTAGGGTCACCAGTGGTGCCCGAGGTGTAGTTCAGACAGATACTCTGCCATTCATCTTCAGGAAGCAGAACGGGAAAGTCTGGCGTTCCGCGCTGAAGAAAATCTTCGTAACTAAGCTCGCCCAGGCGCTGCCCGGCGGTGTCAATCGTTTCATCAATGGCATCAATGACCCGGGGCGTCTTGCCGTGTTCTTTCTTGAGAATCTCAAGCGCTTTTTGCATCACCGGGGCAAACTCAGTGTCGGTGATCACGAGCTTTGCCTCACCGTGGTTCAGCATAAAGGCAATGGCCGCAGGATCAAGACGCGTGTTGAGGCTATTAAGAACCGCGCCTGACATCGGGACGCCGAAATGCGCCTCGACCATGGGCGGGGTATTGGGCAGCATGACTGCCACAGTGTCCCCAACGCCCAGACCAAAAGACTGAATGGCCGAGGCCAAGCGGGCAC
>JBEDFV010000145.1:0-2520 GCA_041175005.1 Pseudomonadota bacterium | reverse complement strand
ATCGCAGCCTGCGCCACGGTACCCATGAGCCCCCACCGGCCTGCCCCATAGACCAGGCCCCAGCCTCGGCTGGCAATGGCCTGTCCCACATCGGCAGCAATACCCGCCCATTGATGGTGGTGGCCGAGTCGTGAGCCACAGAAGACACAGACACGAAGGGCAGGGCGTGGCGGCATGGCTACTTCTTTCTAATAGAGTTGATGCGGGGCGAAGGGGGAGACGCAGCGGGTGACAAAGAGGCGGGCCAGGCAGAAGGGGACGCTGGACGCACGGTGCCTGGCAGGGGCAGGGCGGTCTTATACCGGACCTGCTTTAAGGCAAAGCTTGAGCGGATCTTCTCGATTCCCGCAATGGGGGTGAGCTGCTCGAGAATAAATCGTTCTAAGGCGGTGATGTCTGCAACGACCACCCGAATGAGATAGTCGGAGTCGCCTGTCATGAGGTAACACTCCATCACCTCGTCGTGCTCTTGGATGCGGGATTCGAACTCCGCGAGTGCATCTTTGCTCTGGGTCTTCAGGCTAATCGAGATAAAAACATTCAGCGGTAGGCCAAGTGCTAGGGGGTTGGCCAAGGCCACGGTGCGATGGATAACCCCAGCGGCCTGAAGCGCTTTGACCCGGGCCAGGCACGGCGAGGGGCTCAGGTGCACCCGACGCGCCAATTCGACATTAGACAAGCCCCCATCTTGCTGAAGCTCGGCAAGAATTCTGAGGTCCGTGCTATCGATATTTATAGCGTTATTCATAAACTTTGCAGCATTTTATGCTAAATAAAACGCCAAAAATCAAAAATAAAGCAGCCCATTTCAGAAAACTCGGCCTATCGTCATAGGCATGAAAAACGACCAAATCACCTTCTTTCCTTCGTCCCCGCCAACCGCTAGGCCAGCGTCTGTCGCAGAGGGCGTCGATTCCGACCCACAAGAAACAGCCGAATGGCTTGATGCCTTTGCGGCCATTTACCAGCAGGCCGGGCCGGAGCGGGCCGCGCAGATTCTGCGTGCGCTCTCTGCCCAGGCCGATCGCTATGGCATGACAGGCCGCACCGGATCCCCCTCCGCCTACTGCAACACGATTGGCCTAGACCGACAGCCTGCATACCCTGGCGATCTTGCCTTAGAGGAGCGCATCGCAGCCCTGATCCGGTGGAATGCGCTTGCGATGGTCGTCCGCGCCAATCGTCGGGCCGGTGAGTTGGGGGGGCATATTGCAAGCTATGCCAGTGCCGCTGACCTCTTTGAGGTGGGCTTTCAGCATTTTTGGCGTGGGGCCCAGGCAGCCCTTCCGGCCGATGGCACCGGTCGTGGTGGAGACCTCGTCTTTATGCAGCCGCACAGCGCGCCTGGTATCTACGCACGTGCCTTTCTGGAGGGGCGGTTGACCGCGCAAGACCTGGACCACTATCGCAGAGAGTTGGCGGGACAGGCCGCCGGCGCGCGGGGGCTGTCGAGCTATCCGCATCCCTATCTGATGCCTGATTTCTGGCAGTTTCCAACGGGCTCTATGGGCCTGGGGCCCATTCAGTCGATCTACCAGGCGCGTTTTATGCGTTACCTCACCCACCGTGGGCTTCTTGATTGCAGTGGCCGTCATGTCTGGGGTGTCTTCGGCGACGGGGAGATGGATGAGCCCGAGAGTATGAGTGCGCTTACCCTGGCTGCCCGTGAAGGTCTGGATAACCTCACCTGGGTGATTAACTGTAATCTGCAGCGCCTTGATGGCCCGGTACGGGGCAATGGTCGCATCATCGATGAACTCGAGCAGCTCTTCTCCGGGGCAGGCTGGCATGTCATCAAGGTCATCTGGGGAAGTGACTGGGATCCACTCTTTGCCCGTGACCATTCCGGGGCTCTGTTGCGCGCTTTTGCCCAGACCGTTGATGGTCAGATGCAGACCTTTGCGGCAAAAGATGGCGCCTTTAATCGTGAAAACTTCTTCGGTCAGAGCCCCGAACTCGCTGCACTAGTGGCGGACATGACGGATGCCCAGATTGATCGGTTAAAACGCGGTGGCCACGACCTGGTAAAAATCCATGCGGCCTATGCGGCCGCCCTGGCCCACCGCGGCCAGCCCACGGTGGTGCTTGCGCACTCCAAGAAGGGTTATGGCATGGGCAGCGCGGGTCAGGGCCGTATGACAACCCACAGCCATAAAAAGCTCGAGGATGACGAACTCATCGGCTTTCGTGACCGGTTCCACCTGCCCCTCACCGATGCGCAGGCCAAAGACTTGGCCTTTCTGCATCCAGGCGAAGACAGTCCGGAGGTGCGTTACCTCAAGGCACGAAGGCAGGCCCTTGGCGGGCCGCTTCCTGCGCGTTACACCGAAAGCGACCGTGTCGCGGTCCCGCCTCTTGCCGCCCTTGCAGGGTTTGCCTTAGCGGCGCAGGGTAAAGAGATGAGCACCACCATGGCCCTGGTGCGTCTGCTCGGACAGTGGCTCAAGGCCCCAGGCTTAGGCCCACGCATCGTGCCCATTGTTGCCGACGAGGCGCGTACCTTCGGCATGGCCAATCTCT
>JBEDFV010000144.1:0-2958 GCA_041175005.1 Pseudomonadota bacterium | reverse complement strand
TTGCCATTTTTGGCACGCTGGTGAGTTCAGCCATTGCCTTGGCCATCGCGGTGCCCCTGGCCTTCGGTATCGCGCTTTTTCTTACTGAGACCTGCCCGGTCTGGCTGCGTCGTCCCTTAGGTACCGCCATTGAGTTACTTGCCGCGGTACCTTCCATTATTTACGGTATGTTTGGCCTCTTTATCTTTGCCCCTTTGTTCGCCGAGTATGGCCAGCCGGCACTGCAGTCCACCCTGGGCCAGATGCCGCTTATTGGGCCTCTCTTTGGTGGCGCCATGAACGGCATTGGCCTTCTGGCTGCCGGGCTTATTCTCGCCTTCATGATTCTTCCATTCATCGCGGCGGTCATGCGCGATGTTTTTGAAATTGTTCCACCCATTCTCCGCGAGTCTGCCTATGGTGTCGGCTGTACCACCTGGGAGGTCGTGCGGTATGTGGTGCTTCCCTATACCCAGACCGGAGTGATTGGCGGGATTATGCTGGGGCTCGGACGCGCCTTAGGCGAGACTATGGCGGTTACTTTTGTGATTGGTAACTCGCAACGCCTCATCGCCTCCTTTTTCGCGCCAGGTACCTCTATTGCCTCTACGCTGGCCAACGAGTTTGCCGAGGCCGATGACTTCCACCTGTCTACCCTGTTTGCCCTGGGTTTCCTGCTCTTCGTGATCACCTTCTTTGTGTTGGCTGCTGCAAAGATCCTGATCATTCGCACTGAGCGGGCCAAGGGCTCGAAGACTTAGAAGAATCTAAAAGGCCTTATCTCATGAATCAATCACTCTATAACCGCCGCAAGCGTGTCAACCAGGTTGGTCTGACGCTCTCGATGACGGCCATGGCCCTAGGCCTGTTCGTGCTGCTCTGGATTCTGTTCATTCTCTTTAAGAACGGGTTCGAGGCGCTCGACTGGGCTATGTTTACCGAGTCGACCCCAGCGCCTGGGTCTGAGGGTGGTGGGTTGGCCAATGCGATCGTGGGCAGTGCCATGATGATTCTGGTGACTGCGTTTGTGAGCACCCCGATTGGCGTTTTCGCTGGTGTCTATTTGGCCGAGTATGGCGATTCGAGTAAGACCGCTGCTGTGACGCGATTCGTGACCGACATCATGTTGTCCGCACCTTCTATTGTCTTGGGTCTATTTGTTTACGCCATTCTCGTGGCGCAGGTGAAGCACTTCTCTGGTTGGGCGGGTTCTCTGGCGCTTTCTCTCATCGCTATTCCAGTAGTGGTTCGTACTACTGAGAATATGCTGCGGCTTGTACCGGGCAGTCTACGCGAGGCCGCCTATGCCTTAGGTGCCCCGCAGTGGAAGGTCGCCACCTTCGTCACCCTGCGGGCCGCGAAGGCCGGTGTGGTGACTGGCCTGCTTCTGGCGCTTGCCCGCATCAGTGGCGAGACAGCACCCTTACTATTCACAGCGCTTAACAATCAGTTCTTCTCCACCAACATGAATGCACCGATGGCCAATCTGCCCGTGGTGATCTTCCAGTTTGCGATGAGTCCCTATGACAACTGGATTCGTTTGGCGTGGGGCGGCGCATTGCTCATCACTCTGGCGGTACTGGTTCTCAACATCATTGCGCGGGTCATGTTTCGCGACAAGGTGAAGGTCTAGATAAATTCGGACGCATTTCTTTAAAAACGGTTGAACATAGGACAAACACCATGATGACCACCGACTCTGCTGCCGCTGGCCTGCCACTTGCGATCCAGACAAAAAAACTGAACTTTTTTTATGGCAAGTTTCAGGGCTTAAAAGATGTCGATCTCGATATTGCGGAGAAGAAAGTGACCGCTTTCATCGGCCCCTCTGGCTGCGGAAAATCCACCCTTCTGCGTACGCTTAATCGCATGTATAGCCTTTACCCCGGGCAGCGCGCGGAGGGGGAGATCAACTTCTATGGTCAAAACATTCTCGATCCGAAGCAAGACCTCAACCTGCTGCGTGCGCGCATCGGCATGGTCTTTCAGAAGCCGACCCCCTTTCCTATGTCGATCTACGACAACATCGCCTTTGGCGTGCGGCTCTATGAAAACCTGAATAAGGCACAGATGGATGAGCGGGTCGAGTGGGCACTTTCGAAAGCGGCGATCTGGAACGAGGTCAAGGACAAGCTTGGCCAGAGTGGTCTCTCACTCTCGGGTGGCCAGCAACAGCGGCTCTGTATCGCACGCTCGGTGGCGGTAAAGCCCTCTGTCATCCTGCTCGATGAGCCCACCTCCGCGCTTGACCCGATCTCCACCGCTAAGGTGGAGGAGCTTGTTCACGAACTGAAGAATGACTACACCGTCGCGATCGTGACCCACAACATGCAACAGGCCGCCCGTGTCTCAGACTTTACGGCCTATATGTATCTCGGGGAACTTGTCGAGTTCGGCCGTACCGATGAGATCTTTATTAAGCCCAAGAAAAAAGACACCGAGGACTACATTACGGGGCGGTTTGGCTAAAGGCTGCTTAGAGACCGCAGCGCCAGAGCTCGCAACACCTTAAGGAGCTGCAGTCGATTCTTTTTGTTCGGCTTCTTCTGCTGCGCTGGCAGGGGAGGCGTCCCGGTAGGGCCAGTAGACAATTTTCAGCTCTCCGAGATGCGTTTCTACCAACGCGGAGAGGCTCTCGACCCAGTCGCCATCATTGCAGTAGAGAATACCGGCGATATCGCGAATTTCGGGTCGATGAATGTGGCCACAGACCACGCCGTCGTACCCTTTTCGTTGGGCCTCGGTGGTGAGCGCCTCTTCAAACGCGGTGATGTACGAGACCGCATTTTTTACCTTGTGTTTCAGATACTGGGAGAGCGACCAGTAGGACATGCCGAATCGGTGTCTTATGGCGTTGAGCTTGTCGTTTAGCGCTAGCGCAAGCGTGTAGGCGGAATCTCCCAGGTAGGCAAGCCATTTGGCATGTTGAATCACGCCGTCAAATAGGTCTCCATGCGTTACCCAGAGCCTTCGGCCGTC
>JBEDFV010000143.1:0-8700 GCA_041175005.1 Pseudomonadota bacterium | reverse complement strand
GCCTGGGTGACTCCGCTTCTTACGGGGGCCTCGATAACGGCAAGGGGCTCTTCGCTCAAGTTTTGCCTGGTCGCCCAGGGCGATGCGGACCTCTACGTTCGCATGGGACCGACCTCGATCTGGGACACTGCCGCAGGCCATGCGATTCTGGCTGCAGCGGGCGGGCAGGTGGTCCATGCACAGACGCGTAGCGTGCTGACCTACCCCGACCCGCGCGCGGTGTCTAATCCCGACTTTGTCGCCTATGGGCCTCGTCTGACGGGGCCTCTGTAATATCACGGTCGTCGCGCTAGGGTATAAAGAGTTTCTTCAAGGAGGGAGCCTTCTCGTGCAGGTAAAAAAAGCGGTCTTTCCCATTGCAGGTCTTGGCACACGATTTCTTCCTGCCACGAAGGCAAGCCCCAAAGAGATGCTGCCCGTGGTCGATAAGCCCCTCATCCAATACGCAGTAGAGGAGGCCTATGCCGCTGGTATTCGGCAGATGATCTTTGTCACCGGCCGCACCAAGCGCAGCGTCGAAGACCACTTCGATACGGCCTACGAACTCGAGAGTGAGCTAGAGCGGGCGGGCAAAGAGGCGCTCCTCGCCTTGGCGCAGAGCATTACCCCCGATGACATGATCTGCGCCTATGTGCGTCAGCCGCGGGCCCTAGGGCTAGGCCACGCGGTGTTGTGCGCCCGAGAGTTGGTCGGTCATGAACCATTTGCGGTGCTCCTGGCCGACGACCTGATGGTGAGTGAGACACCCATCATGAAGCAAATGACCGAGCAGTTTGCGCAATGGCGTGCAAGCCTCTTTGCCGTGCAAGATGTCCCGAAGGAGCACACCAATCGCTATGGCATCGTGAGTGGCCAGCCCGTACCCCAGGCCCCCGCGCTGGTAGATGTCTCAGCGATTGTTGAGAAGCCCGCGCCCGAGGTGGCTCCCACCACACTGGGGGTGGTGGGCCGTTACATTCTCACGCCCGGAATCTTCAACGAATTGGAGAACCTGCCCCGCGGTGCGGGTGGTGAAATCCAGCTTACCGATGCTATTGCCCAGCTGCTTCGTCGAGAGAAGGTCTTTGCCTATCGTTATCAGGGCAGGCGGTACGACTGCGGCAGCAAGCTTGGATTTTTGCAGGCCACCGTCGATCTCGGAGTCAACCATGCCGAGGTGGGTGCTGATTTTTCGCAGTGGCTTGATCACGAGCGCAGCCTAGGCAAATAGCCAGCGGGCGCAGACTGTCTCGGGGCGGAAAGCAGCCGGTCGGGCCGTAAGAAATGAGGGGACGTGGGATGTCAAAGGTTGTGATTGTTGGAACGGGCTATGTGGGCCTGAGCAACGCCGTGCTGCTCTCGCAGCACCATCAGGTTACCGCGGTCGATATCGTTGAGGCCAAGGTCGATATGATCAATCGGCGCGAATCGCCCATTGAAGACGCAGAGCTGCAAGACTATCTGCGTAACAAGATGCTGCGCCTCTCAGCCACCACCGATGCGGCCCATGCCTATGTCGATGCCGACCTTGTCATCATCGCCACACCCACCGACTACGATCCACAGACCAACTATTTCAATACCCGCTCGGTGGAGTCGGTGATTGCGGCGGTATGCAGACACAATCCGCAGGCGCTCATGGTGGTGAAGTCCACAATTCCCGTGGGCTTTACCGAGCGCATGCGGGCCGAGCACGGCACGCAGAACCTCATCTTCTCGCCAGAGTTTCTACGCGAAGGCAAGGCCCTCTATGACAACCTCTACCCGTCACGCATCGTGGTGGGGGAGAAGTCGGCCCGCGGCCAGTGGGTGGCCGATCTCTTGGCGCAGGGCGCGCTTAAGAAAGACATTGCCGTGCTGCTGACAGGCAGCACCGAGGCCGAGGCCATTAAGCTCTTTGCCAATACCTTTTTGGCCATGCGGGTGGCCTATTTCAATGAACTCGACAGCTATGCCATGGCCCATGGGCTCGATACACGCCAGATTATTGAGGGCGTGAGCCTCGACCCGCGCATCGGTCAGCACTACAACAACCCGTCGTTTGGCTACGGGGGCTATTGCCTGCCCAAAGACACCAAGCAGCTACTTGCCAACTTCGACCAGGTGCCCCAGAGCCTGATCCGCGCCATTGTCGATGCCAACAGCACCCGCAAAGATTTCATCTCCTTCGACATCCTGAAGCGCAACCCGCAGGTCGTGGGCATCTATCGCCTGGTCATGAAGGCCGGCAGCGACAACTATCGGGCGAGCAGCGTGCAGGGCATCATGAAGCGGCTCAAGGCCAAGGGCATTGAGGTCATCGTCTATGAGCCGGTGCTGCAAGAGCCTGATTTCTTCCGCTCCCCGGTGCTGCATGACCTCGCGGAGTTTAAGCGTAGCGCTGACGTGATTGTGGCCAACCGCATGAGCCCCGACCTGGCCGATGTTGCTGAGAAGGTCTATACCCGCGATCTCTTCGGCGGCGATCTCTAGCCTCACCGTTCGCATCGTACAAGGTCGGTAAGGCCGACCCGTACTTACCCTAAGCCGTTTTTCACGAAGTGAAATTTTTATTTCACAATGCGGAATAATCTGTTGCGCAGCAGCATGAAAAATTTTCACTGGACAGTTTTTCTTTCCATATTAAGAAATTTTTTTCCTTGTGCATTGATTTATTGAGGAAAAAATTTTTCCTAGTTTTCGCCCAAAGACCTGATGCAGAGCAGCAGTTTTCCTTAGCATGGTCTTGCGACAAATTTCTCTCTTACACCTTTTTCCATCTTGACCTTTTAAGGAGTTCTTCCATGAACACACGTGAACTAGAAGCGCAGAAGCTGCAGAAAGACTGGACAGAAAACCCCCGGTGGCGTGGTATCAAGCGTGGCTACTCAGCCGAAGACGTGATTCGTCTACGCGGCTCCCTGCAGCCCGAGCAGACGCTCGCCAAGCGCGGCGCTGAGAAGCTCTGGAACTTGGTCAATAGCGAGCCTTTTGTGAATAGCCTGGGCGCCCTAACGGGTAACCAGGCCATGCAGCAGGCCAAGGCCGGCCTGAAGGCGGTCTATCTGTCGGGCTGGCAGGTGGCAGGGGATGCCAACCTGGCAGGCGAGATGTACCCCGACCAGTCGCTCTATCCCGCCAATTCCGTACCCATGGTGGTCCGTCGCATCAACAACACCTTTACGCGTGCCGACCAGATTCAGTGGATGGAAGGCAAGAACCCAGGGGAAGAGGGCTACATCGACTATTTCCTGCCCATCGTGGCCGATGCGGAAGCCGGTTTTGGTGGCGTGCTCAATGCCTTCGAACTCATGAAGTCCATGATCGACGCCGGTGCCGCTGGCGTGCACTTTGAGGACCAGCTGGCCTCGGTGAAGAAGTGCGGCCACATGGGGGGCAAGGTGCTTGTTCCCACCCGCGAGGCGGTTGCAAAGCTCGTGGCTGCCCGCCTGGCCGCCGATGTCATGGGCGTGCCCACCGTGCTGCTTGCACGTACCGATGCCGAGGCAGCCGATCTGGTGACTTCCGATGTCGATGAGAACGACCAGCCCTACCTTACGGGGGAGCGCACGGTGGAGGGCTTCTACCGCAGCAAGAATGGCCTGGAGCAGGCGATTTCGCGCGGCCTGGCCTATGCCCCCTATGCCGACATGATCTGGTGCGAAACGGGTACACCTGATCTGGCCTATGCCAAGGCCTTTGCCGATGCGATTCACAAACAGTTCCCCGGCAAGCTTTTGGCCTACAACTGCTCGCCCTCGTTTAACTGGAAGAAGAACCTCGACGACGCCACCATTGCCAAGTTCCAGCGCGAACTCGGTGCCATGGGCTACAAGTTCCAGTTCATCACCCTGGCGGGCTTCCATGCCCTGAACTACTCCATGTTCAACCTCGCCCATGGCTACGCACGCAACAACATGTCGGCCTTTGTGGAGTTGCAAGAGGCGGAGTTTGCTGCGGCGGCCAAAGGCTTTACTGCCGTGAAGCACCAGCGTGAGGTGGGTACGGGCTACTTCGATGCCGTAACCACCACCATTGAGCGCGAGGCCTCCACGGCGGCGCTGAAAGGGTCCACCGAAGATGAGCAGTTCTTCGATGGCAAGCCCGCCATGAAGAAGGTGGCCTAGCGTCAAAGCGCCATGCGCCGTAGCGAGCCCTCGTTGGGTGGGCTCGCCGCGGAGCACCCAAGCCGGAGTATCATCACAAAAGAATCAGAGGAGACCGCACGCATCCGCATCCAGAGGTGACGTGACGACAACACAAAGACTGGGGGGCCTTTGCAATCCAAAGGCCACAGAGAGAAAAAGGGGGCTTATCGGCCCCCTTTTTTTATGGCGCCGGGCCGCGCCATGCGCTGCGGCATCGTGGCGCGGGCCGCCTGCGGATTCACGACCGTACGCCCCTGGGCAAGCGGGTCCTGGCCCAAGGCACGGACCAGCCAGGGCAGGGCCTGATCACAGGCCTCTTTGAGGCCATAGGGTGGATTGATCACCATCAGATGACTCCCCATGAGGCCCAGGCCATCGTCCTGGGGGGGGCGCACCCGCAGGTCAATCTGGAGTCGTTCCGCCTCCAGCCCATGCAGCTGGCCTAAGAACCGCTGCAGCTCAAATCGCTGAATCATGGGCATCCAGACCAGCACCACGGTGTGGGCCATGCGCTGCAGAATTTCGCGGATGCAGGCCCAGGTCTTGGCGTAGTCCGTGCGCAATTCATACGAGGGATCGATAACCACCATCGCCCGCTTTGAGACATTGGGCAGCAGGGCCTTTGGCGCCTCAAAGCCGTTGGCATGGTGGGCCTTCACCCGCCGGCCATAACCCCCCAGGGCCTGTCCCAGGTGGCTAAAGTCGCTCGGATGGAGTTCGAAGGCATGCAGCAGATCCTTCGCACGAAGGCGCTCGGCGAGCAGCACGGGTGAGCCCGGAATACGTTCTAGTCGTGTACCTGCGTTGAGGCGACGTACCTCCTGCAGATAGGCCTCGATGAGAGGCGGAACGCCGTCGCCCTTCTTCTCAAAGAGGGGCAGCAGGCCGGTATTGAATTCTCCCTTTCCGCGCATCAGCGGCTCCCCCACTCGGTATTGGCCGGAGCCCGCATGGGTATCGATGACTAAGACGGGGCTGGGTTTTTTCTGCAGATAGTCAAGGCAGTAGAGCATGACCGCGTGCTTGATGACATCGGCATGGTTTCCTGCATGAAAGGCGTGGCGGTAGGCAAGCATCGCCGTACTCTACAGGGAAAGATCAGTACGCAACCGGCACCGGATCGAGACTGCGCCAGAGAAGCCAGCTAGCCACCGTGCGGTAGGGCCGCCAGCGCTCTGCAAGCCGCAGGGCCCGGGCCCGACGGGCGGCCGGGCTGTCTCCCGGATGGTGTCGCCGATAGGCCGAGAGCGACCGCTGGTAGTGAAGATCAATGGCTTTGAGAATCCCGAGATCGTCCACCGGAAAAATATCGGGCCGCATCAGCGTAAAGATGAGAAACATCTCTGCAGTCCACCGGCCGATACCCGGCTGGCCTACGAGCAGCGTGATGACATCGTCGTCGTTGAGCAGGCGGAGCTGCTCGTCGAGCCTGGGGGTCTCGACAAACCACTGGGCAAGCTGCCAGAGATACGCGCGTTTGCGGCCAGAGAGCCCCACGGTCTCTAACGCGCTCTGGGCGCCCAGTAGCCCACTGGGGGTCAGGTGCGGGAGGTGTTGCCCGTTCCCAACGGCCTGCAGCAGCCTGTGCCATATGGCATCAGCCGCCTTCACGGAAATCTGCTGGCCGACAATCGACCGCACCAGGGTCGTAAAGGGGTCGCCCCGACTCTGCAGGCAGTGCGGGTGGGCAATCTTGGCCAGTTTCCCCATCACGGGGTCGGCCGCCTGTAGGGCAAGAAGCGCATCGTGCCAGTAAGAGGGGGTCTGTACGTGCATGGGATTCATGGTTTCATTACCCACTGTGAACTGCAAATGGTGGGGGGCTGCATCATGATCGTGATCGTCGCCTGTGGTCCGTCTGCCTTTTTCAGGGGCATTGGCGCCCGGTTCTGGTGCGAACCGCAAGGCAGGGGTGCGCGGTTCTGGCCGGCATGTGCCCCTTTGAGAACACTTTTCATGGCATAGCGTTTGCATCCTCTAAACATCATGGCTTCTCTCGTTGCTCCCGCCCCCATTGACGAACTCTTGCTCGGGGCGGGCGATGGCGCTGATCCGCGCCCTCATGTGTCGGCCTATTGGAACTGGTTGAAGTCACAGCCCGAGCAGACGATCGAGAAGGCCCGACAAGATGCCGACCTCTTGTTTCGCAGGGTAGGCATTACCTTTAACGTCTATGGCGACGAGGCGGGTGCCGAGCGCCTGATTCCCTTTGACCTCATTCCCCGCATCATTCCCTGGAATGAGTGGCAGCAGCTTGAGCGGGGGCTACGCCAGCGCCTGCGTGCCCTCAATGCCTTTATTCAGGACATCTATAGCGAGCAGCGCATTCTGGCCCAAAAGGTGGTGCCGACCGACCTCATTCTGGGCAATAGCCAGTATCGGGCGGTCATGAAGGGCATCAAGATGCCCTTTGATGTCTGGGCGCATATTGGTGGTGTGGACATCGTACGGGCGGGCGCGGGCGAGTTCTATGTGCTTGAGGACAACCTGCGGGTGCCCTCGGGCGTCTCCTACATGATCGAAGACCGCAAGGTCATGATGCGGCTCTTTCCCGAACTCTTTGCCCGCAATAGCGTGGCCCCGGTAGAGCATTATCCTGACCTTCTCTTGCAGCATCTGCGTTCCGTGGCACCACAGGGGATAGATGATCCCACCGTGGTCGTGCTCACCCCCGGGGTCTACAACAGCGCCTACTTTGAGCATGCCTACCTGGCCCAGCAGATGGGCGTGGAATTGGTCGAGGGCCAAGACCTCTTTGTGCAGGATGACCGGGTCTATGCCAAGACCACCCGCGGTCCCCGGCGCATCGATGTCATCTACCGGCGTATCGATGACGACTTTATCGACCCTGAGGTCTTTCGTGCAGATTCGGTGCTGGGGGTCAAGGGCCTCATGCGGGCGATCTTCGAGGGACGCGTCACCCTCTGCAATGCAGTGGGTACGGGTATCGCTGACGATAAATCGGTCTATCCCTACGTGCCCGACATGATTCGCTACTACCTCGGCGAGGAGCCTGTACTGGCCAATGTACCGACCTATCTCTGCCGACGCCCGGACGAGCTCAGTTATGTGCTGGCGCATCTCGAGGAGCTTGTGGTGAAGGAGACGCATGGGGCGGGCGGCTACGGCATGCTCATTGGGCCGAAGGCCACCAAGGCCCAGATTGAGGATTTTCGCGCGCGCATTCTTGCCTCGCCCGAGACCTATATTGCCCAGCCAACGCTCGCGCTTTCTACCTGCCCGACTTATGTGGAAGAGGGCGTGGCGCCGCGCCACGTCGATCTGCGTCCGTTCGTGCTCAGCGGCAAAGAGATCTCTATGGTGCCCGGAGGCCTTACCCGGGTGGCCTTGAAGAAGGGCTCCTTGGTGGTCAACTCCTCGCAGGGCGGCGGTACCAAAGACACCTGGGTGCTCTACCATGCTTAGCCGGCTCGCCGACCATCTCTACTGGATGTCCCGCTACATCGAGCGGGCCGAGAATACTGCCCGCATGCTCGATGTGCAGCATCAGGCCAGCATGCTGCCCAACCCGGCCGCCGACCCCTTTGACCACTGGCGCGCGGTGCTCGAGATCACCGAGTTGCAGCCCATGTTTGCCCAGCGGGGGCTGGCCAGTGATGGCGAGCGGGTCCTGCGCTTTATGGTGGCCGATCCGCAGAATCCCTCAAGCATCTACAGCTGCCTCACGGCGGCCCGCGAGAATGCGCGCGCGGTGCGGGTGGTGCTTACCACCGATATCTGGGAAGTCGTGAACACCATGTGGCTCGACATGCGGGCGCTGTTTCGTGACCCCTCGTGGATTCGTGATCCCAATAAGATCTTCGACTGGGTGAAGGTCCAGTCGCATCTCTTTCGGGGTGTCATGATCGGAACGCTGCTGAAAGACGAGGCCTTCTTTTTCTGCCGCATGGGCACCTTTATCGAGCGGGCCGACAACACCGCCCGTATTCTTGATGTGAAGTATGTGGCCCATCGCAACCAGGAGAGTCAGAACCAAGACCGGGCCGACTATTATTTCTGGGCCTCGGTGCTGCGGTCGGTCTCCGCCTTTGAGATCTACCGCAAGGTCTACCGGGATGTCATTACCCCCCTGCGTATCGCGGAGCTGCTCATTCAGCGTGGCGATATGCCACGGTCTTTGTTGGCATGTCTGCATGAACTGACCGTGAATCTCGAGCAGGTCTCCCCCGGCCATGGCGGGCGCGCCTTGCGCATGGCGGGCCGGCTGCGCGCCGATCTGCAGTATCTGCTGGTTGACGCGGAGTTTGAATCCCAGATCCATGACTTCCTCACGGGCTTTCTGGTGAAGGTGAACCAGCTTGGCCAGGCCTTGAGCGAAGAGTTTTTGGTGCCTTTGATCACAAGCGATTAAACTGCGGGGCATGACCTACTGCGTGGCTACCCGCCTTCACGAAGGCATTGTGTTTCTGTCTGATTCCCGCACCAATGCGGGTATGGACCAGATCTCCACCTTTCGCAAAATGACGGTCTTTGAGCGCGCCGGTGAGCGGGTGATTGTGCTCATGAGTGCGGGCAACCTGGCCATTACCCAGAGTGTGCGCGAGATCCTTACCGAGTCGTCTGAGGCCGAGTC
>JBEDFV010000142.1:0-4733 GCA_041175005.1 Pseudomonadota bacterium | reverse complement strand
GTCTCGGTAAGCCATTCACTGAGAAGCGCTGGGGCCGCAAGCCCAGGGCCGTAGACAAGATAGAGCGGCACCCCATTGCGGCCATGCCTATTGAGTTCTTGGGTAATCCGCGGATCCTGCCGCGTCCAGTCGGCCACCACCAGGCGATAGCCGGGCTGAGACAGCCGGTCCGCCACGGCACCGCGCTGAATTACGCGGGCCTTGTTGGCCTGACAACTGATGCACCAGGCCGCTGTGAAATCAACAAAGACAACCTGCCCCTCGGCGGCCAGACGCTCGGGAAGCCCAGGCTCCCAGGCCAGGCCTTCGCGTGCCAGAGCGGCAGGCTGAGGTGCGTTCGCAGACGCGCCGCCCGCAGAGGATCCTGTGGTCACGCCGCCAACGGTCGTCGGCGTTCCTGACACTGCGGGTCCGCCTGAGGTCTGCGTGGCCTGCCAGAGCAGTGCCACCGAGGCCAGCGCCGTGACGATCATCACCAGCACCTTGCCCCATTGCGCAGCCTCTGCAGACTGCATCCGCCGACGCTGCCAACGCCCATAAACCCAGAAGAGGAGCGCGGTACAGACCCAGGAAAGCATGAGGGCCAGAATGGCGCCCGGGCCGTTCTGTTCTGCCAGAACCCAGCCCAGCCAGGCGGCAGTGGCCAGCATGGGAAAGCCAAGCACCTGCCGAAAGGTCTCCATCCAGGCGCCCGGCCGGGGAAGACGCGCCAAGGCCCGGGGCCAGACCGCCAGTACCAGATACGGCAGCGCCAGGCCAAGCCCGAGGCTCGCAAAGACTGCCAACGCGGCGGGCACCGAAGCCGTCGCCGTATAACCCAAGGCGCTGCCCATAAACGGCGCGGTACAGGGTGAGGCCACCACGACTGCCAGGACGCCTGAACCAAAAGCGCTGCCGCCAGAAGACTTGGCGGTATGGCCCCCTGTACCAGTAGGCTCTGGGGCCCCCGCGCCCGAGGCATTGAGGGTCTGCTCCAGGCTCCCCCCCACCCGGGCAAGGCCCAGACCCATCTCAAAAACACCAAAGAGATTCAGCGCAATGACCACAAAAAGGAGCGCAAGAAGACTCACCACCCAGGGGTTCTGCAGCTGAAAGCCCCATCCCACAGCCTCACCGGCTGCACGCAGGCCCAGAAAAATTCCTGCAAGGGTAAGCATAGAAACCACCACCCCAAGCGTAAAGACCAGCCCGTGTCGCCAAGCCTCCGAGGGCGAATGGGCCTGCTGACTAAAGGCCAGAACCTTGAGCCCCAACACCGGGAAGACGCAGGGCATCAGGTTGAGTAAGAGGCCGCCCACCAAGGCAAGCACTACCGCAAGAAGAAATCCCGAAGACCCACCACCCCCCGTTGGCCCATGGCCTGACGTCCCGTAGGCCTCTGCCGCTGTCTGCCCAGGACTCACCAAGTCACCACGCACGGAGAGCGCGGCTACAGAGGCAAGGGGCGCCAGAGACCAGACCACTGCAGGCGCCTCGGGATACTGCGCGGGCCGAAACACCCCCCGCAGTTCGGATGGCGAGGCCAACAGTTCACGCACCGCGCGATTCGCAGTCGCCAAGAGGGGAATCTCTAAGCGCCAGCCTTTTTCGGTGCGATAGAGGGCCTGGGCGGCGGCAGGCACCACCAGTCCCTCAGCCTCAACGAAAAAATAACCCGCACGCACTGCCTCGGGGGGATCGGTACCTTCCAGAATCAGACGCTGGGCCTCTGCGTCAAGCGCATATCGGGGAGACACGCGTGCCACCACGGGCTGGCTGCGATCGGCCTGGACGAAGCGCTCAGCCTGGCTGGAGGGCAGAAGGCTGGCACCAGCGGCCGCGACCGGCAAAGCCAATGAGAGCTCCGCACCGCCAGGAATACAGACATCCTTACAGACAAGCCAAGAGGCCGAAGCCAAGAGCTGCATCGTCTCCCCGGCCGGAAGATCCTTGGGCAGGGTGATGGTCTGCACGAGAAAGATCGTGTCCTCATAGCCGTAGCTGGCAAGCGGTCCCACGGGCATACGCGAGGGGGTTGGCCATTGAATCTCTGAAGCGGTTAACGCCAGTGGCGCGGCCTGGCCCGCCAAGGGGCTTCCGTCTTCTTTCACAAGGCGCCAGGCGATCTCGGTGGGAAGCCCCGAGTCTCCAGGGTTACGCCAGTAGGTGTGCCAGCCTTCGGCGTGTTCAAGAAGAAGACCTACCCGAATCGACCCGCCAGGTACTCCGGCTGCCTGCTCGACAAAGGCAGTCACAGTCACCTCCCCCGCGACAAGCGGCCCCGGACCGGGAAGCGCAGGGGTGCCTGCTGACGCCGCGGCGGCCGAAAGCCGGCTCAAGGTGCCCCCGGGGGTCTGCGCCTGCGCAGACGGGACATTGGTAAGCCCGTGAACCGCAAACCAGCCACAGCCAACCACAAGCGCCTGGGCCAAAAGGGCGCGCAGATTTACCCACCGAGGGGAGAGGAAGGCATGACAGCGCGAGGGCAGCTTTAACCAGTTCATCTCTTGATTATGTCTGGACTTGATACCATGCGCGGTATGGTTAATGAACTCGACACCCTCCGGGACCGGATTTCTGCCATGGCATCCGCCCTCGAGAAGGCCCGACACGAAAACCGCAGTCTGCGCGAGGCCCTGCGAACCAGCCAGGCACAGACAAAGGACCTGCAGTCCCGTATCGATCAGGCCTCCCAGCGACTTGAAAATATTCTTCACCCCAGAACCGAGGCCTAGCCCATCATGCCCCCTACCCGCCAGGCCAAGGCCGAGGAAGTTGAAGTCGAAATCATGGACCGCAGCTATCGACTGGCCTGCCCGCCCGACGAGAAGCCGCTGCTCATGGAATGTGTAGGCATGGTCGACACGCGTATGCGTCAGATCAAGCAAAACAGCCGTCTACAGGGCAGCGACCGCATTGCCGTCATGACGGCACTCACCCTCGCCCGAGAACTGCTCACGGCCCCCAAGACACAGGCAACGGTGGCAATGAACGACGAGGCCCTGCGGGCAGCTCTGGCCGAACTCATACAGCAGGCCGACCAGGCCCTCGCCCCCCAAGAAAAACTATTCGAATAGGCCGTCGCTGCCCCTCGGTAACCGGCCAGCGCGCCCGGCATTCCGAGACTGCCCCGCCTCCTTTGTAAGGAGTCCCGCTTCATGTTTGACCCCTGGATCGTTCTTGAACTCGCTGCGCTCGGTGCGGGCACTGGCTTTCTCGCGGGCCTATTAGGCATTGGCGGAGGAATGACCATGGTGCCTTTCCTCACCATGATCTTTACCGCGCGGCAATTTCCCGACGATGCCATTGTCAAGATGGCGATTGCCACCTCATTGACCACCATTCTCTTCACCTCAGTAAGCAGCGTCTGGGCCCACTACAAGCGGGGCGCGGTGCGCACCGATCTGCTCAAGCACATGGGGCTCGGAGGCTTTCTCGGAACCTTCGTGGGCGCGAATTTTGCCGGCGCGCTTAAAGGTTCGGTGCTGGCCGCCATCTTCGCCGTATTTGTAGGCTACTCCGCCTGGCAGATGATCAAAGGCAAAAAGCCCAAGGCCGGCCGCAGCGTCCCGGGCGCTGTTGGCCAGACCGCGGTGGGCGGCGCCATTGGTTTTCTTAGTAGCCTGCTCGGGGCTGGCGGCGGCTTTGTCACCGTACCCTTCCTGACCTGGTGCAATGTACAGATGCATCAGGCCGTGGCCACCTCCGCAGGCATGGGCTTTCCGATTGCGGCCGGGGGGCTTATTGGCTACGCGGTCTCTGGCGCAGCCCTCGAGGGCCTTCCTACGGGGTCACTGGGCTATATCTACCTTCCAGCACTGCTCATTCTGGCTGTGGGCTCTGTGGCCACAGCACCTCTGGGCGCGAAGGTGGCGCATGCCATGGATGTAGCGAGCCTCAAAAAGATATTCGCCTATCTCCTCTTTGGACTCGCCGGCTACATGCTCACGCGGGCCTTCTAGGCTGCGACAAAGGTCTTGGCGTACTGGTCTCGCAGAAGATTCTTCTGCACCTTGCCCATGACGTTACGGGGCAACTGGTCTACGACAAAGAGGCGTTTGGGCACCTTGTAGTTGGCGATCTGGCCCTTTACCTGCGCAAGTACGTCGGCCTCGGCGAGCGTCACCCCCTTGCGGGCCACCACCACGGCCGCAACCGCCTCTCCGAAATCCGGGTGAGGCAGGCCAATGACCGCCGACTCCTCCACGCCAGGGAAGTCATCGAGCAGCATTTCAATTTCCTTAGGGTAGACGTTATAGCCCCCCGTAATAATCAGATCTTTGCTCCGACCGACGAGCACCACATACCCGTCTTCGTCGTAACGCCCCATGTCTCCTGTCTTAAACCACCCATCGTCTGTGAACTCTTCTCGGGTCTTCTCTGGCATGTTCCAGTAGCCTACGAAGACATTCGGGCCGCGTACCTGTACACCGCCAATGGCAGAGACCAGGCCAGGCTGGGGCCCAATGACCTGCCCGGTATCATCCATCAGCCGCAGACCCACGCCAGCCAGAGGCGTACCTACGGTGCCCGCCTTACGCTGGCCCTGGTAGGGGTTAGAAGTAAGCATCACGGTTTCGGACATGCCATAGCGCTCCAGAATGGCATGTCCCGTGCGCTCGGTAAATGCTGCGTGGGTCTCGGCCAAGAGGGGCGCCGAGCCCGAAACAAAGAGCCGCATGGTACGCACGCGTGCAGGAGTAAGCCGCGCGTCTTCCAGCAGTCGAACATAGAAGGTGGGGACCCCCATCATG
>JBEDFV010000141.1:0-3097 GCA_041175005.1 Pseudomonadota bacterium | reverse complement strand
GCATGGAGGGGCCCTGACCGGAGCCACCACCTCCCCGGTTACCACCACCCCACGGCGTACGGGGCCCGCCTCCGCCAGCGCCCCCACGCTTTCCACCAAAGAGGCCGCTGAGTCTGCGATTGAAGTCACGCCAGACTTCGTCGAGATCAGGAGGACCATCGGAGGCGCCTGGCCGGCGGCCACCGCTTCCGTTGCCACCGGGGCGTTGTTGTCCATCGGACCCCGGACGATTGTCCTCGTCTGCGCCACCATGGCCATTGGCATTGCCTGGGCGATTGGTCTGTCCGCCCTCATCGTCTGAAGACGAACCACGACCCCAGCGGGGATCACCGATCGAAAAAACACGCCTTAGTCGTCTAATCATTTGAAAAAATTACGCCTTTACAGCAGAGAATGGGGGTGAACCGGCCCGTCGGACTCGATGGAGTCGAGGGCATGCGACAGGACGTCGTTGGGGAGTGCCGGCCAGCCAAACGAAGAAACCGCCTGCCTGACCAGATCGAGCCCCTGGCCCTGAGCCGCGCTGATCCAAACGCGATTGATGCTACCACAGGGCCCCCGGTCAACCCGTGGGGGCAAATGCACCAGGTCTGCCTTATTCAGAATCTGAATACACGGCACATCCTGCGCGCCGATCTCCGTCAAGACCTGAAGCACCGCCTCTTCTTGGGCATGGCGCTCAGGGTCGGCCGCATCAATCACATGCAGCAGAAGGTCGGCCTCTGCCGCCTCCTGCAAGGTGGACTGAAACGCCTGAATAAGGCTGTGGGGTAGGGCCCGAATAAACCCAACGGTGTCAGACAAGACCATGTATTGGCCGGGTGCCAGAAAGACCCGGCGGCTGGTAGTGTCGAGGGTCGCAAAAAGCTGATCCATGGCGAGCACGCCCGCATGGGTCAGTCCATTGAAGAGGGTGGACTTTCCCGCATTGGTATACCCGACTAGGGAGACCTTCAGGCTGCCATCGCGCCCTCGACCACGACGCCGATTCAGACGCTGCCGATCAAGGCTCGCAAGACGCTGCTTTAGCTGCTTGACCCGCTGACCGAGTAGCCGTCGGTCGGTCTCAAGCTGCGTCTCGCCTGGGCCTCGTAGTCCAATGCCGCCCCGCTGACGCTCCAGGTGCGTCCAGCCACGAACCAGGCGGGCCGACAGATAGTCCAGCTGCGCGAGTTCAACTTGCAGCTTGCCTTCGTGGCTCTGTGCCCGCAAAGCGAAGATGTCTAAGATGAGTGCCACACGGTCGATGACGCGTCGTCCGATCAGGCGCTGCAGATTGCGCTGCTGGGCTGCCGAGAGCTCATGATCAAAGACCACAAGCTCAACGCCCTGCTCCTGGCTTAGCAACCGAATTTCTTCGGCCTTGCCAGAGCCCACAAAGAGGGCCGGGTCTGGCCGGTCGCGTCGGCCAGTGATCGTGCCCACCACCTGCGCCCCGGCGGAGGCGGCCAGCTCTCGAATCTCTTGGGTATTAGGCTCTGACCCGCGCCCTAACTGGAGGGCGACCACCAGGGTTCTGGGGCAACGTGAAAACTGCGCCTCTGTCTGGCCTTTGCTTGAGAAACTGCCAAGCTCGGCCAGACTCGAAGGCGTTAACTGCTCAGTTGGATTCGCCTTCAATCGAGAAATTAACGGCACGCGCGGGCACGATGGTGGAGATCGCGTGCTTGTAGACCATTTGCGTTACGGTATTTTTGAGAAGCACCACATACTGGTCGAACGATTCGATATGGCCTTGCAACTTGATGCCATTGACAAGGTAGACAGAGACCGAGACATGCTCCTTGCGCAAGGTGTTGAGAAAGGGGTCTTGGAGGGCTTGGCCTTTGTTCATGGACATTTTCTGGCTCCGGTCTTATTTTGGTGTTCTAGCGCCACACTATAACGCCTGGCCGCCGTTGGGTCATGCCTTCTGGACGTAGGGGTTTTTCGACACCTTCCATTCTATCCGCAGCGGCGTGCCCTCGAGTGCAAATTTCTGCCGGAACTGCGCCTCCAGGTAGCGCTTGTAGACCTCGGAGACCTGGTCAAGCGAGGTGCCGTGTACCACCACAATAGGTGGGTTCTGGCCCCCTTGGTGGGCGTAGCGTAGCTTGGGCCGCTGCCCACCCCGTCGCGGCGGCTGCTGCCGCTCAACGGCCTCGCGTAGGCAGCGGGTGAGTCGTGGCGTAGAGAGCTTGCGGGTTGCCGCCGCATAGGCATCGAGCACCGACCGCATCAGAGCATCGACCCCCTGTCCGGTGCGTGCAGACATAAAGTGGGTTTTGGCCCAGTACAGAAACGGGAGCTTACGTGCCAAGAGGCGCTTGGCCTCATCGCGGGCCACCGTATCGAGCCCGTCCCACTTATTCACACCAATCACGAGAGCCCGCCCCGACTCCATGACAAAGCCCGCAATATGGGCATCCTGGTCAGAAATATCTTGTTGGGCATCGAGCAGAAGAATGGCCACATGGGCCGACTCAATGGCCTGCAATGTCTTAATCACAGAAAACTTCTCTATCGCCTCAAAGACCTTGCCCCGGCGACGCAGCCCGGCGGTATCAATGAGGCGAAAAGGAAGGCCATTGCGCTGAAACGGAATCTCAATGGCATCTCGAGTGGTGCCTGGCAGATCAAAGGCGATCACGCGTTCTTCGCCGAGCAGGGTGTTTACCAGAGTGGACTTGCCTACATTGGGGCGCCCCACCACGGCCACCCGCAGTCCGTGGGCAGGAATCTTCTGCGGCTCGCCGGCCACCGACGCAACAACCAGAGGCTCGAGTGTCTCCGTCGTCTCCTCAGCCTCGGCAAGAGCCTCTGGTTCAGGCCCGAGAAAGGCATGGGCTCTGGTCAAGGCGGTCTCCATGAGTGTGTAGACCCCATCGCCATGGGCCCCGGAAATTGCTATAGGCTCACCAAGACCGAGTTCATAAAACTCCGCGGTTCTACCCTCACCGGTCAGTCCCTCGAGCTTATTGACAGCCAGCACCACCGGACGGCCAGCCCGTCGCAAGAGTTCGGCAATCTGATGGTCCTGTGGCGCCAGACCATGTCGCCCATCAAGAAGAAATACCGCGACATCTGACTCCGAGATGGCCTGGCGGGTCTGTCGGGC
>JBEDFV010000140.1:0-4009 GCA_041175005.1 Pseudomonadota bacterium | reverse complement strand
GGTATCGACCCGTCGCAGGCCACCCTCTTTATCCAGTCCCGTGTGCCCGAGCATGCCGAGCTGCATCTCCTCTTGTCGATGTGCACACCCCTGGGATGGCTCGAACGGGTGCCCACCTACAAAGACCAGCAGGAGCGGCTCTCAGAGAAGGACCTCTCCACATACGGTTTCCTGGGGTACCCCTTACTGCAGTCGGCCGACATTCTGATTTACCGCGCAGGCTTTGTGCCCGTTGGTGAAGACCAGGTGCCGCATGTCGAACTCACCCGTGAAGTGGCCCGGCGTTTTAATCATCTCTACGGCCGCGAGCCAGGCTTCGAAGAAAAGGCCCAAGAGGCAGCCCGCAAATTGGGTTCTAAGCGGGCCCGACTCATACTCGAGTTGCGCACCCGTTACCAGGAGCAGGGCGACGAATCGGCGCTTGAGCAGGCCCAGGCGCTTTTGCAAGAGTCTCAGAACCTCACGCTCGATGACCGAGAGCGCCTCTTTGGGTATCTGGAAGGCGCACGCCGCCTCATTCTGGTGGAGCCCCAGGCCCTGCTCACCGAGGCCTCGCGGATGCCTGGGCTAGACGGGCAGAAGATGAGCAAGAGCTACAACAACACCATTGGGCTGCGCGAACACCCCGATTCGGTGGTGAAGAAGATTCGCACCATGCCCACCGATCCGGCCCGGGTGCGTCGTAATGACCCCGGCGACCCCGAGAACTGCCCAGTCTGGGCCCTGCACCAGACCTACTCGGATGTTGACCGGCAGCAATGGGTGCAGGAGGGCTGCCGTTCGGCGGGCATTGGCTGCCTAGAGTGCAAGCAGCCCGTCATTGATGCGGTGCTTGAGGAGCAGAAGATCTTCGTGGAGCGGGCGCGGCCTTATCAGGAAGAGCCAGATCTTGTTAAGGGCCTGGTGGCCGATGGCTGTGAGAAGGCACGCGACCTCGCACGGCAGACCATGCGCGATGTGCGCGAAGCGATGGGCTTGAATTTCTAGACGCGTTTTTTTAAAGGGTGGTCTTACATGTCTTTTTCGTTGACCGGTAGTCTTGTGGCCTTGGTCACCCCGATGACCGAAACCGGGGAGCTGGATATTCCTGCCTACGAGAAGCTGATCGACTGGCATGTGGAGCAGGGTACCGACGCCTTGGTCGTCGTGGGCACCAGTGGGGAGTCTCCCACGGTCGATGTCGATGAGCATCTTCAGCTCATAGATGCCGCGGTCAAGCGCGCAGCAGGCCGCATTCCGGTTATTGCCGGTACCGGTGCCAACTCCACCGCAGAGGCCGTGGAGTTGACGCGCGAGGCCGAGCGGCTGGGAGCCCAGGCCAGTCTTCAGGTGGTGCCCTACTACAATAAGCCCACCCAAGAGGGGCTGTATCACCACTTTCGGGCAATTGCCGAGTCCTGCAGCCTGCCCATCATTCTCTACAACGTGCCCGGTCGAACCGTGGCCGATCTCAACGAAGAGACCACCGTACGGCTCGCACAGATCTCCAACATCGTGGGTATCAAAGATGCCACCGGGAACATTGAGCGGGGCCAGTGGCTGATTCGTGAGTTGCCCGATGACTTCTGTGTCTACAGTGGCGATGATGCAACGGCGGTGGCCCTGATGCTGCTTGGTGGTAAGGGCAATGTCTCGGTAACTGCCAATGTCATGCCGAAGGCCATGGCCGAACTCTGTAAGCTCGCTATTGGGGGGCGTGTGCCCGAGGCCGCCGCCTTAAACCGGTGGCTTCTGCCCTTGCATCGTCTTCTGTTTTCTGAACCCAACCCCGTGCCAGTGAAATGGGCGCTCTGGCGTATGGGCCTCATTGGCCCGGGTATCCGTCTGCCGCTGGTCGGCCTGTCTGAGGCGCGACAGAAAGAGCTCGATGCCGTGCTGGTCTCTCTAGGAGTTTGTACATGAAATACCGCGCCGGCCTAGCAGTGATCGCCCTTACGCTCTCAGGATGCGGCGTGCTTGCGCCCTCCGAAACGGGCTACCAGTCCGCGACCCGAGTAGAGAAGCCCTTAGAGGTGCCTCCCGATCTCCTGGGGCCCGCGCGTGACGATCGCTTTGCCGTGCCCGCATCGGGTGCTGCCAGCCGGTCTGATTTTGAACGCCAGCGGGCCACAGGCCGTGGGCCTGCGGTGTCTGCCGGTGTCCTGCCGTCGGTGCCTGGCATGCAGGTGCAGCAGGTCGCAGGCCAGGCTATTCTCATTGTTGATCAGCCTGCTGAGCGGCTCTGGCCCGTTTTGCGGCAGTTCTGGCTCGATGCGGGCTTTCTTATCGCAGAGGAGAATCCCGCCACGGGGTTCCTCGAGACCGATTGGGCCGAAGACCGGTCGAAGATTCCCGATGACCTCATCCGTCGCACCATTGGCCGGGTCTTTGAGCGTGTCTACGACTCTGGCCTGCGGGACAAATTTCGTATGCGCCTGGAGCGGCTTGGCCCCAATCAGACAGAAATCTCTCTAACGCACCGGGGGCTCATTGAGGTCTATCGGGCGGGTACAGACAGTGGGCAGACCACATGGACCAATCGTCCGGCCGATCGTCAACTCGAGGGCGATTTTGTCCGCCGCATCATGCTGCGACTTGGTGAAGATGAAAATAAAGCAAAGGCCGCGGTAACGGCCGCTGCGGGAACGGCCCAGATGGTCCGCAGCGCCGAGCGCGCCCAGATCGAGCTGGCCGAAGGATTTGATCGTGCCTGGCGTCGGGTGGGGGTGGCGATTGACCGGCTGGGGTTTACGGTGGAAGACCGGGATCGATCCAAGGGCCTCTTTTTTGTCCGCTATCGCGATCCCACGGTGAATACCCGAGACAAGCCTGCGGGCTTCTTTGGACGCCTCTTTTCAGGGACCAGTCCCACCGGGGAGTCGGCTGCCCAGTACCAGGTTGAAGTGCGGTCTGAGGGCGAACGATCGACCGTACGCGTCTTAACCGAGGCTGGGGCACCCACCAACGACGCCAATGCCAAGCAGATGCTAGACGTGCTCTTCGAGCAGCTGCGCTAGGGGCGCCTTTATGCGGTTTACCAGCCTTGGCAGTGGCAGTCAGGGCAATGCGCTCTTGGTCGAATATTCCAGCGGAGCAACCCCCGTGCGTGTGCTGGTCGATTGCGGTCTGGGCCTGCGGCTGGTGCTTGAGCGTCTCTCAGCCCGGGGCGTGTCGGCCTCAGAGCTTGATTTTATTCTCGTGACCCACGAGCATGCGGACCATATTGGCGGCGTGGCCCGGCTTGCGCGTCATGCGGGCATTCCGGTGCTCGCGACCCATGGCACCCTGCTTGCAGCAGGGTGCGGTTTTTTTGATGGCGTAGAGACTGTGGCGATCTCGGCCCATCGGGCATTTGACTACCAGGGCCTGTCTATCCAGCCGTTACCCGTGCCCCACGATGCCCGCGAGCCTATCTCTGTGGTCCTTGAGAGTCCGCAGGCGCGCCTTGCCGTGGTAACCGATCTGGGTGCGCCGACGGCTTTTTTGCGTGAGGCATTACAGGGCCTCACAGGTCTCTTTCTTGAGTTTAACCACGACCGCGCCATGCTCGATCAGGGGGGCTATCCGCCAAGTCTGAAGGCGCGGGTTGGCGGTGGGCTTGGGCATCTCTCAAATACACAGGCCTCTGAGATCTTGCGCGACTGCCTGCATCCAGGCCTTGCGGTGGTTATCGCTGCCCACCTGAGTCAGAACAATAACCATCCCGACTTGGTGCGGGCCGCCGTGCAGGATATCCCGTTTGGGACAACCCGCTTTGATATTGCCTCACAAGACTCAGGCTTTGACTGGGTGGCGCTTTCCGGTGCTGTGCGTGCCGATAAGGACGAGATAGCCCTGTAGAAACCACTGCCAGAGCAGCACCATCAACGGATCGTCGTGAGCCCGTTGTTTCAGCCTTGTTGCACTGAGTTCGCGCTCATTGGCAAGGTCTCGCAGCGATTGGCGTATCTGCTGCTGTGTGCGCTTTGTGGTGGTCGGTAGCGCCACCGATTCGCCATTGATGGCCATGAAATCGTGCCAGAGCAGGAGG
>JBEDFV010000139.1:0-2798 GCA_041175005.1 Pseudomonadota bacterium | reverse complement strand
GCCGTACGCACCAACTTTGCCGCCCATATGTATAGCGCCCCGTTTGCCCGACTCGGCCGCCACCCCCGCATGATTAAGCCAGTAGAGCAGCTCTTTAACGAGAAGCTCTACATGCATCAGTTCAAGATCAACGGCAAGATGGCCTTTGAGGGCGATGTCTGGCAGTGGCACCAAGACTATGGCACCTGGCTCAACGACGACCTCATGCCCGAGCCCCGCGCCATGAACGTGGCGATCTTTCTTGATGAGGTCAATGAGTTCAATGGGCCGCTCATGTTTATTCCGGGAAGCCACAAAAAAGGGGTCCTTGAGGCTGGGCATGACCTCACCACCACGAGCTACCCCTTGTGGACCATCGACCATGCCTTGATCTCGCAGCTCGTGGAGCGGGCGGGCGGTCGCAACGGGGGCATTGTGAGCCCACAGGGGCCCGCAGGCTCCATGATTCTTTTTCACAGCTGCCTGGTGCATGCCTCCACCAGCAACTTGTCGCCTTGGAATCGGGTGAGTGTCTACCTCAGCCTCTGTGCGGTAAGCAACCATATTCAACGCCATAAGCGCCCCGAGTACATTGCCCATCGCGACTTCGCGCCGATTGACTGCCTGCCCGACGACTGCCTAATCAAAGACTATCCAGTCGATCTTCCCTGGGCCAAAGGCATGCCTGCCTCAGCGCTACAGACTTCTTTAGATCGGATCGCCGCATGAGTCTGCATGTTCAGTTGTGCAAGCGTCAGGCCGAGGGCCGGCCTATTCGGGTCGGCCTCATTGGCGCAGGCAAGTTTGGCTCGATGTACCTTGCCCAGGTACCGCGTACGCCCGGCATTCATGTGGTGGGTATTGCCGACCTCTCTGTCGATGGCGCCCGCAAGAATCTTGCGCGTGTGGGCTGGCCGGAAGGCCAGACCCGGGCACGCTCGTTTGATGAGGCCCTGAGAGACGGCAGCACCTATATCTCTGAAGACTGGGAGGCTTTGGTTGCACACCCCGCGATCGATGTCATTGTGGAATCCACGGGCCACCCCATCGCGGCGGTTGACCACATTCTGGCGGCCTTTGACCACGGCAAGCATGTCGTCAATGTCACGGTCGAGGCCGATGCTTTTTGCGGGCCGCTGCTGGCCCGTCGTGCCGAGCAAAAAGGCCGTATCTATTCTCTGGCCTTTGGCGACCAGCCAGCGCTCATCTGCGATCTTGTCGACTGGGCGCGCACCTGTGGCTTTCCTGTGGTGGCGGCGGGTCGTGGCCATAAGTGGCTCCCCCATTTTGCACAGTCCACGCCTGAGACGGTCTGGGGCTACTACGGTCTCACCCCCGAGCAGGCGGTCCGCGGGGGCTTAAATCCGAAGATGTTTAATAGCTTCCTCGATGGCTCTAAGCCCTCCATCGAATCCACCGCAGTGGCCAATGCCACGGGCCTAGGGGTGCCGAGCAATGGCCTGCTGTACCCGCCCGCCAGTGTGGAAGATATCCCCTTTGTCACGCGCCCGATCGCTGAGGGAGGGGTACTCGAGCGCAAGGGTATGGTTGAGGTCATTTCTTCGCTCGAAAAAGACGGCCGCGTCATTCCTTATGACATTCGCATGGGGGTCTGGGTCACGGTGGAGGCCGAGACCGATTACATCAAGAATTGCTTTGAGGAATACAACGCCCATACCGATCCCTCGGGCCGGTACTTCACCCTTTATAAGCGGTGGCACCTCATCGGGCTAGAGGTAGGCCAGTCTGTGGCCAGTGTGGCCCTGCGAGGTGAGGCCACGGGGGTCGCCCGTGGCTGGGTCGCCGATGTGGTGGCCACGGCTAAGCGCGACCTTCGTGTGGGCGAGGTGCTCGACGGGGAGGGCGGCTATACCGTCTGGGGAAAACTCTTGCCCGCCCAGACCTCACGGGAGATCAACGGACTGCCTCTGGGCCTGGCCCATGGCATTAAGCTCGTTCGTCCGGTGGCCCAGGGCCAGCCGTTGCGTTGGAACGATGTCGAAGTGGTGGATTCCCATGCCTACCGTCTGCGCCAAGAAATGGTGAGTATGGCCTTCTAGCAGGTCGTTGGCCGTACACTCGAGGCGTTATGCTCAAAGAGTTCGCCTTACAACTGGTAAAGGAATTGGATCTCGGGGCCTTCGCGCCCTGGGTGCTTGGGCTGGTCTCGTTCATCAATGTGGTGGCGATCCTACTCTTGGCCTGGGCTGGGGGATGGCTGCTGAGCCGACTCATTGCCGTCTTTCATCAAAGACTTATTGCACGGGCGGAGGGTCCGGAGGAACAGCGCCGCCTAGAAACCCTGCAACGGGTCTTTCGGTATATCGCCTCGGTGGTCATTACCGTGGTCACCATCATGCTGGTGTTGGCCGAGGTGGGTATCTCGATTGCGCCCATTCTGGCCACGGCGGGGGTGGTGGGGCTTGCGGTGGGCTTTGGTGCCCAGAGCCTAGTGAAAGACTATTTCACTGGGTTTGTCATGCTGATTGAGAACCAGATTCGGGTGGGCGATATTGTTGAGATCTCCGGCAAGTCGGGCATTGTCGAAGAGCTCACCCTTCGGTACGTGCGCCTGCGCGACTACGAGGGTGCGGTGCACTATGTGCCCAACGGCACGATCGCCACCGTGACCAATCGCAGCCGACTCTTTGCCTATGCCGTAATGGATATTGGTGTGGCCTACAAAGAAGATATTGACCGCGTCTATGCGGTGATGCGGCGCTGTGCAGCCGCACTACGCGAGGACCCGTTACAGGGCCACAAAATTCTCGACGATCTTGACATCGCCGGGGTGGAACAGTGGGCCGATTCGGCAGTGG
>JBEDFV010000138.1:0-3039 GCA_041175005.1 Pseudomonadota bacterium | reverse complement strand
ATATCGGATGACAGCCCCTGAACTTGATTCTTCAGCTTCTGGCTCGCATGGAACGTAACTACCCGGCGGGCGGTAATGGGAATCGACTCACCTGTCTTGGGGTTTCGTCCCGGGCGGGAGGATTTGTCTCGTAGCTGAAAGTTGCCGAATCCGGAGAGCTTGACGAGTTCCCCCTGAACCAAGGCAATACGAATCTCCTCAAAAAACGCGTCGACCAATTCTTTGGCCTCGCGCTTATTGAGGCCCACCTGGTCGAAGAGAATATCGGCCAGTTCGGCCTTGGTCAGGGCAGACCCAGACCCAGCAGCAACCTCTGCATCTTCGGCAAGGCTAGATTTACTGTCTATAAACACGGCTCTCGAATCCACGCGACATTCTTTTCAAAAATACCCTAGGCGACCCGGAGCGTTGCCTTGCAGTCCTCCTGCACTGCGCGAACAATGGCCGCGACGGCCTGTTCGATATCGGCATCCTCCAGCGTACGAAGAGTATCTTGGAAGTAAAACCTGAAAGCAAGGCTTTTTTCATTCACCGCAATGCCCTGCCCCCTATATTCGTCAAAACACTTGAAGTTTTTAAGGCTAAGCAATTGATCTGATTTTTGTTTTAACTGATGGATGGCGCTGGTGATGCTGCCCGCTGTGACGTCTGCACCCACCACAAAGGCCAGGTCCCGAATGACCATGGGGAACTTTGAGGGGGCCTGCGACGTTGGCATTGGGCAGTGCAAAAGGGACTGGAGATCAATTTCAAACGCCACAACGGGTTGTGGAATCTGCCAGGCCTGCTGGAGGCTCGGGTGTACCACGCCAATCCATCCCAGGTTCTTTCCATCGAGAGAGACCTGGGCCGCCATTCCGGGATGTAAAAATCCTAGGCTGGCGTCTGCGCCGATGGCTTTATAGTGCAACGAAAGAGGCGCCACCAGCGCGTCGAGGTCGGATTTGAGGTCGTAGAAATCGATCGGACGGGTCTGAACGCCCCATTGCTCGTCATGGGCGGGCCCGTAGGCCAGGGCCGAAAGTCGCACGGGTTGGTCAATTCCTGCCACCGAGAGCGCGTCGTCGCGGACGGAACTATCCGCAGAGAAGACCCGACCCACTTCAAAGATACGCACGCGAGATTCCTGGCGCGCGAGGTTGTCTTGTAGCACCCGTACCAGACTGGGAAGCAGGCTGGGGCGCATCACCGAATACTGGGCGGCAATGGGGTTGAGCAGTCTGACCTGCTGTTCAGGCCTTGCAAATAGGTCTGCGAGAGCTGGCTCGATAAAGCTGTAGGTAACAACCTCATGGAAGTCTTGGTAGATCAGGGCCTGCCGCAGGCTGTGCGCGGAGCGCTGTGTTTCTGCAGGAATTTTGGGCGTGAGCACCGCGGTAGGCGATCGCACGTCGATCTTGGCAAAACCCACAATACGGGCGACTTCTTCGATCAGGTCTTCCTCGATCTCGAGGTCAAACCGCTCTGCCGGCGGCGTGACATGAAAGACATCGTCGGAGTCGCGCGATTCGTGTCGATACGCAAGCTGCAGCCGTGTAAAGACCGCGCTAATTTCGGCGGCCGAATACGGGCGCCCCATGACCTTCTCGCAACGACTGCGACGCATCGTGACCACAGGACGGGCGGGCATAGACCGAACATCGTCTTGCAGGGGACCTGCCCGACCGCCACAGATCTGCAGAATGAGGGCTGTGATGATCTCGATGTGTGCAACCGTGGTGGCCGCGCTGACGCCACGCTCAAACCGATGGCCTGCGTCGGTCGAGAACTTAAGCTGTTGCGAACGGCCGCGTACGGCATCGGGCCACCAGAAGGCCGCCTCGATGAGAATATTTTTGGTCTGCGGGGAGACCGCAGTACGTTCGCCCCCCATAATGCCTGCGAGGGCCACGGGGCCCTGGGCGTCTGCGATTACCCCAAAGTATTCGTTTAATACCGGCGATTGGCCATTGAGCAGAGCGAAAGACTCGCCCGGGCGTGCCCATCGCACCTCGATACCGCCTTCCGGCAGGGGTCGCAGGGCATCGAGGTCAAAAATATGGGTAGGACGCCCGAGTTCGAGCATGACGTAATTAGAAATATCAACCAGCACAGAGATAGAACGCTGGCCAACAGCCTCCAGCCGTCGCTTGATAAAGGCGGGCGTGTCGACGCTGGCATCTACCCCTTCGATCACCCGGCTTGAGAATCGACCGCACAAGGGCTGCTTGCCAGAGACGGCGTCGGGGTGCAGCCGAATAGGAAACTCTCGATTGGAGGCCACGGGGCAGACGGGACTCGATTCTCGAGCGAGTTTCTCCGGGTGCGGTATGAACAGCGCCAGGCTACTGAGCACGCCCTCTGCGAGGGTACCGGGGGTGCGAAGCGGTACGGCCAGCACGGCAGAGAGTTCTCTTGCCACGCCCAGCACCGAGAGGCAGTCGGGGCGATTTGGAGTGAGTTTGAGTGTGAGGGTCTTCTCGTCAAGACCCAGCATCTCACGTAGATTCATTCCCAGCGCCATGCCAGGCTCGGGAGAGAGTTCGACAATGCCTTCACTCTCCTCCGAAATACCCAGCTCTTTAAGGGAACAGAGCATGCCTTGGCTCTCCACGCCACGCATCTTTGCGCGTTTGATCTTGAAGTTACCGGGTAGCAGAGCACCCTCTCGTGCGCAGGCAACGAAGATGCCTGCACGGGCATTGGGTGCACCACAGATAATCTGCAGTGACTCGGCACCTGGGCCGGCATTCACCCGACAGACCCGCAGTCGGTCGGCGTCTGGATGTTTTTCGGCCGCTTCAATGCGGGCGAGAACGACGCCTGAGAAGGGGGGCGCAGCGGCCTCGAGTTCCTCGACCTCAAGGCCTGCCATAGTCAGAGCGTCTGCAATTTCCTCTACCGAGGCAGAGGTATCGATCCAGGAACGCAGCCAAAACTCGGGGATACGCATAGCCTAGACCCCCTGAAACTGCCGAAGAAAACGCAGGTCGTTTTCAAAGAAAAGACGCAGATCAGCCACGCCATAACGCAGCATGGTGAGCCGCTCAAGGCCACTTC
>JBEDFV010000137.1:0-10924 GCA_041175005.1 Pseudomonadota bacterium | reverse complement strand
GCCTCGGTGGGGGTAAACAGGCCGGTGTAGATACCCCCGATCACCGCCAAGAAAATCAGCAGGACCGGCCAGGTGTCGACAAGCGCCCGAAACCGTTCTCCCCAGGCCATGCGCTCGCCTGCCGGCGCATCCTGGGGGCTCACCCGTGCAATGATTGCAATGACCAGCATGTATCCGATTGCTGCAAGAATGCCGGGTATGAAGGCGGCGAGGAACATACGGCCGACATTCTGTTCGGTCATGATCGCGTAGATGACAATTGGGATCGAGGGCGGAATGAGAATGCCCAGTGTCCCCCCTGCCGAGAGCACGGCGGCAGAAAACCGTTCCGAATAGTTGTGGGCCTTCATCTCCGGAAGGGCCACCTGACCCATGGTTGCCGCAGTGGCTAGAGACGAACCACAGATGGCGCCAAAACCTGCGCAGGCCGTCACGGCCCCCATGGCCATACCGCCGCGCAGATGGCCCACTAAGGCGTTACCCGCACGAAACAAAGACTTAGACAGGCCCCCATGGGTCGCAAACTGCCCCATGAGGAGAAAGAGCGGAACAACCGACAGGTCGTAGATAGAGAAACGTGCATAGGCCGCGGTCTTGAAATAATTCAGAAGCGGCCCGAGTCCGGAGACGTAGATATAGCCCACCGAACCCGCCGCAAGCATGGCGATTCCGATATGAATACGAAGCGCCAAGGCCACCAGCAAGGCCGCCAGCATCACCGCGCCCCATTCGAATCCCGTCATCGTGGCCCTCTGCGCAGACGCTTGACCATGATGTAGAACGCCACGGCGCTTAGAAGCGCAAACGAGGGCACCATCGGGGCATAGCCCCACCAGGTGGGAAGCCCCAAAAGCATGGAGGAATCAAAATTCTTACGCAGGTCGATCATGCCCACTGCGAGCCGCCAGCTCATGATTGCGCCAGCCAGCCCCATGAGTAGCCCTGCAATGGTGTCGAGGAAAAGGTTAACCGAGGGCCGGGCCTTCGCCGTAAAGAAATCAACAATGACATGTCCATTGGCCCAGTGGGCATACGGCAGAGCCATGCTGACCGCGACAGCGCACATCATCTGCACCATCTCATAGTCGCCGAGTATGGGCTTGGTGAAAATTGCCCGCCCCAGAATGCTGGCAAGAGACATCGCAGCCATAAAGAGCAACACGACACCCGAGGCGACCGCAAAGATCTTACAGAGCCGAGAAAGCAGAATGCCCAGGGCATCGTCTGCCACGAACTCAGAAATAGAGACTGGCTCGCTCATAACAGTCGGCTTCTTAGACGAGCAGTCGGAAACAAAAAGGGACGATCCGTACGCATAAAAAGCGAAGAGGATGTTTCAACAACATCCTCTTCTCACGACAGACGATTACTTGGTGTACTGCTTGACGAGTTCACGGGCCGAGGACACGAGCCCCTTGCCGTCAACGCCGCGCTTGTCCATGTCCGCAGTAAATTCAGCGTAGAGCGGATCAATGGCCTTTTTCCACTTCTCAAGCTCCGCACGGGGAATCTTGTTGATGGTGTAGCCTGCGGTCTTTGCAAATGTCTCGCGCCCAGGGACGTCGTTACCCTCCTGGGTTGCCCCGAGGAACGCCGAGAACTCACGACCAGAATTCTTGTCGACCACGGCCTTGAGGTCTGCAGGCAGCGAGTCGTACTTGGCCTTGTTCATGGGCACCAAGAAGACTGTCGTATAGAGGGCCTCCATGCTCCGATCGGGCTCAGCGACAAACTTTGTGAGTTCATGTACGCGCAGCCCGGGAGCCACCTCGTAAGGAATCACGGCCCCATCGATGACCCCCTTAGACAGGGCCTCAGGCACCTGAGGGACCGGCATACCCACCGGGGACGCCCCAAGCATTCCGAGCATTTTGTTGGTCAGCCGTGTCGGTGCACGCAACTTCATGCCCTTGAAGTCATTGAGGCTTGTGATTGCCTTGTCTTTGGTGAAGATATTGCCCGGACCATGTACGTGGATGGCCAAGAGCTTCACATCTTTAAACTCGTCTTGGGCGTGCTTCTGCACGAAATCCCATGCCGCGCGGCTGGTGGCCGCCGCATTGGTCATCATGAAGGGGAGCTCAAAAATTTCCGACTTGGGGAATCGGCCCGCGGAATAACCTGCTACCGTCCAGACCACATCGGCCACGCCATCTTTGGCCTGGTCGAACAACTGAGGAGGCGCGCCACCGAGCTGCATGGCCGGAAAGATCTGGCAGTTCAGGCGCTTATTGGAATCACGCTCAATGTTGGTACACCAGTCGGCTAGCATCTTGGTGTGTTGAATTGACTGCGGCCCAAGGAAATGGTGCACCTTCAGAGTGATGGTCTGCGCCTGGGCGCTGGCGCCTGCTAGGGCTAACCCAGTGGCAAATGCGGCGATTTTTAATTTCATACAACGTCTCCTCTTCGTATAAATATCTATACCGCTGAGCATAGACGCTAAACAGCGGCGGTTCTAGTTTTACAAGCCAATGTTCTGGTTTTCTCTAATACCGTCACCCCCCCTTCCGAGAAGCCTCACTGTCCGTCGAATAAGCCCAGATAGGCCTCGGCGAGGGCTTTTTGTAAAGCCTCGGAGCCCGCCAAGGTGGCAAATTCTGCGGCCTGAATACGACGATCAAAGAGTGTCTGGCCTTCAAATTTATGTAAAAGGCTCGTCATCCACCAGGAAAACCGCTCGGCCTTCCATATTCGGCGAAGCGCGAGATCGGAATACCCCGTGAGCCCCTCCTCTGAGCCTGTCGCATAAAACGACATCAGCGCGCGAGACAGCACGCGAATATCGGCTACCGCAAGGTTCAGACCCTTCGCGCCTGTGGGGGGCACAATATGCCCCGCATCACCGGCTAGGAAGAGGCGGCCAAAACGCAGTGGCTCGGCCACAAAACTGCGCAAGGGCGCAATGCTCTTTTCCAGTGAGGGCCCTTGCACCAGAGCGGCTGCACGATCCGGCCCAAGGCGATGGGCGAGCACCGACCAAAACCGATCATCAGACCAGTCCTCTACCTTCTCGTCGAGCCGGCACTGCAGGTAATACCGGCTGCGGGTGGGAGATCGCATGCTGCAGAGATAAAAGCCGTCTGCATGATTGGCATAGATGAGTTCATGCGAGACAGGTGGTACATCGGCCAGCAGACCCAGCCAGCCAAACGGATAAGCCCGCTCAATCTCGCGCAGCCTCCCCGTGGCCTTGGCCGTCGCCCGACAGACACCATGGTAGCCATCGCAGCCAATCACAAAATCGGCCTCGAGTCGATGGGGCTGCCCAGCAAACTGATAGGTGACGCTCGGACGATCGCTCTGAATATCGTGGACCGCGACGTCTTGTGCCTCGTAGACCGTTGTGAGGCCCAAGGCCTCCCGGGCACGCATAAGGTCTCGCGTGACCTCAGTCTGACCGTAGACCATCACCGACCGCCCTGCCAGCGCCTGAAGGTCGATACGTACTGGGGCCTGATCTTCATAAATGAGCGTAAAGCCCTGATGGGGCAGGCCCTCGGCCTGCATTCTCGCACCGAGCCCCACCTCCGTAAGAAAAGAGACGGTGGCATCTTCGAGCACCCCTGCGCGGATACGTGCAGACACATGATGGGCCGACTGACGCTCTACGATGACTGCCGCAATACCCGCCTGCGCCAGAACATGCCCCAATAGAAGACCTGACGGCCCCGCGCCCACAATGGCGACTTGGGTGGAGGTGGTCTGCATCGCGCTCATTTCCGGATGGATGCCCGGCAGCTACCCATGCCGATGCGCACCGCAGCCGCATTCTGGCAGAAGCCCGTAATCTCCACGGTATCGCCATCTTCCAGAAAACAACGTGACTCGCCTGACGGCAGGACAAGCGACTCCTTTCCGCCCTTGGTAAGTTCGAGCAGAGACCCCGCCTCGGAGGGATCCGGGCCGCTCATCGTGCCAGACCCCAGCAGATCACCAGGATTCATCAGGCAGCCATTGCTTGCATGGTGGGTAATCAACTGTGCCGCTGTCCAATAGGAATAGCGCAGATTGGTTGTCGCCAAAACATGTGCAGCGTATTGGCGCTTACGCATCTCCGCAGTCTGAATGGAAATCTGAAGATGCAGATCGAATCCGCCGTGACGGCGATTTTTTTCATCATCGAGATAGCCCAGAGGCGCAGGATCTTCCACGGGTCGTTCATAGGCGACCCGATAGGGCGCTAAGGCCTCCTGGGTGACAATCCAAGGCGAAATGGTCGTCGCGAAGTTCTTCGACAGGAAGGGCCCCAGAGGCTGATACTCCCACGACTGGATATCCCGGGCAGACCAATCATTGAGCAGGCAGAGACCAAACAGGTGTTCTTCAGCCTGCGCAATCGAGATGGGCGTCCCCCACCGATTGCCGGGGCCAACAAAGAACCCCACTTCAAGCTCGAAATCGAGGCGCTGACAGGGGCCAAACAAGGGGTTATCCTCAGCAGGCTTAATCTGACCAGAGGGGCGTGCAATCTCGGCGCCCGAGACCCCCAGGGTGGAACTACGCCCGTGGTAGCCGATGGGCACCCATTTGTAATTGGGCAACAGCGGATTGTCTGGCCGAAACAGTCGGCCCACAGCCGTAGCATGGTGAATCGAGGCATAAAAATCGGTGTAATCGCCCACCTGGCAGGGCATCACCATGACCACCCGTGACTGCGGTACGAGACAGCCCGCAAGCGCTGAAGCCATGTCCTTCGCCTCAGCCGACAACAGGGCGGACAGCCTGTCTCTTACCCGGCGCCGAGCCTGTCCGTCCATAGCCATAAAGGCATTGAGATCGCCCGCCGCCAGAGGGGAAAAGGCGGCGGCGTCTTCTGCAGGAATACAACCGGATGTCTCGAGTGCCGCGCAGTCAAGAATCTGATCGCCAATCGCAACGCCCACGCGCGGGTCTGCGTTGTCGTCATGGGGCACAACGAACCGACCGAAGGGAAGATTCTCAATAGGAAAGTCTGCGTCTGCTGCATTCGCAGAAGCGACCCAGCTGCCCTGTGTTCTCATGTCGGCACCATGCTCCCATCGTGCATCCAACGGGCATGGGCAGGCGCCCGCTTCGTCACTGCCCACTCATTGAGCATGTCCCACTTCACCGCATCAAGCTTGCGCATCATTTCTGGGGTGCCGGTATCCACCGCCAACTCCAGTCGATGTCCATTGGGATCAAAGAAATAGATGGACTGAAATATCGTGTGGTCGGTCGGCCCGATGACCTCGATGCCACCCGCCTCAAGTCGTGCCTTGGTCTCGAGCAGCGTCTCTAGGGAGTCGACTTTCATTGCGAGGTGTTGTACCCAGGCCGGCGTATTGGTGTCGCGGCCCATAGCGGGACTGTTGGGTAACTCAAAGAAGGCCAGGATATTGTCTTGGCCCATGTCGAGAAAGACGTGCATATAGGGGTCGGGGGCCTTTGTTGAAGGAACCTGGTCTTCAGCAATCGCAAGTACGAATCGCATATTGAGGTACTTCTCGTACCACTCCACGGTCTGCTTGGCATCAATGCACCGATAGGCCACATGATGCAGGCGTTGAATCTTCATGGTGGTCTCCTTATTTGGCTTGTACGGCTGCCGCTTGTAGCGCCTGCTTGAGTACCGGCAGGCTGCCAATGTGGTTGGCGAGAATCAATACCAGTCGGGCATTCAAGGCGTGGCTCTCTGCCTCTGAGAGATTGGTATGGGCGGCGATGAGGGCTTCATAAAAATCGTCGCCTGCGCTGTAGCCATAGAAATAGGTCTTCTGCGGGTCAGAAAAGTGACTCTCCGTAATGAGGTCGGCAGATTGCGCGGCCGCTACGTGCATGCTCATTGGCGTACCTCGGGTCGTGGTCATGATGGCTAATGCGCAAGATGTCCGAGTGCACGACGGTAGGCCGCCTCGACCTGGACGACCGAAGGCTGGCGCCAACGGGCACAGACATGTTGGTCAGGACGAATAAGATAGGCTGCACCCGCAGTGAGGTCGTATCGCTCCACGATGCGTTGCTTCACATCGCAGACATGGTCTACAAACGAGGGCGTGGCCTCGCTGTGCGTCCTACCTTGATGCCCTGCTTCGCCGTGCACAACCAGAATGCGCATCTCCGCCCCAGGATTGTTATTGCCCGACGTGGCCCAAGCAATCAGCGCGTTAAAAAACGCGCGCCCAGGCGCCTCTTCAGTGGCCGCGAGCATAAGCACAAAACCACCACCAAGGTGCTGCAGAAGCCATTCAGGGGGCGGATTCACCACTGGCCTCTGGCCTTGATCGGCCAGTGTTGCCGCGGGATACAACGTGCGCACGGGTGCATCGTCTGCCGGCGCCCCAGGGATCATGCGGCTAGCAAACACATCGCTGGGCAGATCCGGCGTATTGAGGACCGAACCGGCGTGAAAGGTGGGCACGGAAAGTCTTCCAGAATTTACCAGGCCGCGGGCAAATCCAAGATTCTGGGCAAGCTGCAAGACCGAATCTCTAAAGAGTCGGCTCACCGCAGACTTTGGCGTAATGAAGTCGGTAGATCGGGTCGAGTTGAGAATGTTCTCGTCAGCGGCCTCGGTGCGTTCTGCATCGTAGGAGTCTAAAAGGGTCTGCGGTGCCTTACCCGCAAGCACTGCAGCAAGCTTCCAGCCCAGATTGTCGGCGTCTTGAATACCGGAATTTGCACCACGCGCACCAAAGGGCGAGACCTGATGGGCCGCATCGCCCAAAAAAATAATCGGGCCATGACGAAACCGTGTCATCCGTCGGCACTGAAAGGTATAGACACTCACCCATTCGAGATCGAATGCATGGTCGGGGCCCAGCATGGCCTGAATGCGGGGAATAACCTTTTCCGGCTTTTTCTCTTCTTCGGGATCCACATTCCAGCCCAGCTGAAAGTCGATGCGCCAGACGTTATCGGCCTCGCGATGCAGCAGCACCGACTGGTTGGGATGAAACGGCGGGTCAAACCAGAACCAACGCTCGGCGGGAAAATCGGCCTTCATGACCACATCAGCGATGAGGAATCGGTCCTGAAAGACTCGGCCCTCGATATCAAGCCCCAGCATGCGCCGAATGGGCGACCGCGCCCCGTCGGCAACCAGCAGCCAGTCACAAGAAACGCGGTAGCTGCCATCGGGCGTCTGCACCTCGACTTCCGAAGAGGCCTCATCGCGCGTGACCGCAACGACCTTATTCTGCCAACGGATCTCCAGAGAAGAGAGTTGCTGCGCGCGACGAAGGAGGTATTCCTCTAGGTAGTACTGCTGCAGATTGACCATGCCGGGAAACTGATGGTCGGGCTGGGGAAGGAGATCAAATCGATAGACCTCATGCTCGGCCAAGAAGGTACGCCCCACATTCCATGAAACCCCCTTCTCGCAGACAGGGCCTGCTGCACCCAGTCTATCGAGGATCTCTAAGGTGCGCTTGGCATAGCAGAGGCCTCGCGAGCCTACGGATACCGTGTTGTCATCATCAAGTAGCAGCACAGGTATATCGCGTTGCGCCAGGTCTATGGCACAGGACAATCCCACAGGACCCGCTCCAACGATCACCACGGGCCGCGCTATGGTCTGGCCGAGCTCGACTCGCCTGGGGTTTGAGAATTGGGGGTAAGTGTAGGTGGACAACATGACGCAGACGGCCTAAGGCAGCTAGTCTTCTTGTAGGGCGTGCCACATTTCTTGGTCCCGCTCTGCCGTCCAGATACGGGGATGGCCAATGCCCTTGGCCTCATCAACCGCACGCGTGACGTCGAAGGGTAGACAGTGTTCGTAGATAAAGACCTGGGCGAATTTGGGATCCATCGACTGCCGAATATGCTTCATGGCGCCCTTAAGATCGAGCCCTTTGGCGACCGCCTCCTGAGCCCCCTTATAGAGGGTGGAGACAAAATCTTCTGTATAGGCTAACCCCTTGGCAACATCGTCGGGCGTCATGAGGGCTGGACCACGGCCCGGCACAAGCTTCTGGGCATTCATGGCGCGAAGATTACGCAGGGTCTGGGGCCACTCGGCAAGATGGGCGTCTCCGGTATAACAGGCGGCATCGGCCTCCACCAGATCGCCCGAAAACAAGACCTTGTCTTTGGGCAGCCAGGCGATGGTGTCGCCCTTGGTATGGCCCGCCCCAAGCTGCATGATCTGCACCTCCAGCCCGCCCATAAAAAGCGTCATGCGCCCCTTAAAAGTCAGGGTGGGCCAGGTAAGCCCGGGCACCGATTCCACGGCCTGAAAGAGCCGGGGGAATCGGGCAATCTCAGAGTCCATATCTTGCTGGCCACGCTCTACGATGAGGTCGTAGGTGTCTTGGCTCGCAATAATCTGCTGCAGCCCATGCTGCCGAAAGCCCGAGGCGCCTAGGACACGCACCGCATGGTAGTGGGTGAGCAACACATACTTAATGGGCTTGTCGGTAATCTTACGAATCTCAGCCACGACCTTCTGCGCCATGACTGGGGTTGCGGTGGCGTCGATAATCATGACGCTGTCATCGCCCACAATCACCCCCGTGTTCGGATCTCCCTCTGCGGTGTAAGCCCAGGCATGTTCAGACAACTGTACAAAGCTGGTTTTCTTTTCTTCGAGATCTGCCTGCGAGGCAAACTTTTTTTCGCTCATGGCGCGCCACACTCCCCCGTGCAAATTTTTAAATTTATATTCTTAGAACTCTGAATTTACAGGTCCTGGGTGGCACTGTCTATGTGCGCCAGAAAAGGTTCTGCTGCCCCTATGGTCTGTGCATTTAGCAGTGCAAGTTTCACCAAAAACAAAGATGCCTTCTCCGGCCCGACCCGGTCGATTGCCTCGGCCAAAGCATCGTAGATCACTTCGAGGTCTGTCTGGTTCATGCCCTCCCCTTTCACGATTTTTCTGGCAGTGCATCGCGCAATGCCGCATCAAGACGATCTGCATCAAGGGTCAGCCAACGCGCACAGACGTGCTGATCCGGTCGCAACAGGTAGGCTGCACCGTCTGCCGGTATGCCGTAAGACTGCCGAATCCTGCCGCTGACATCGGCGAGTACCGGATTCCCACCCGACTCGAGTTCGGTGCCCGACACAATGAGAATGATGATTGGCATACCACGACTACGATGGCTGTCTATAACCTCTGTAAGGGCCTTCGGAACGGACGACGACTGGCTAAAGTAAAGCAGGGTAAAGACAGAGGCCAGGTGGTCGAGGAGATAGTGGTTGGCTCCGATCTGGACATTCTTCGGGGGTTCGCCATGCCCAGGGCCAGACTGAAAAAGCGCATTATCGTCGCCACGGCTATTGCGCCGAGAGTCTGCATAGGCATGCGGACGAGAGGTTCGCCAGTGATACAGGGGCCGAACAAACGCGTGGGTGAGGGATAACGACAAGACCGCATTACGCAGAAGACGAAAGCCTTCGGTGGGGGGCGTCATGAACCGTGTGCTCTTTCCCGCCTCATCGATAATTTCGCGTGCCGCACCCACCCGCTCTGCACTGTAGTCCGCGAGAATCTGTGGCGGCGTAATACCCTTTGCAACCATCGCCAGATGCCACCCCAGCGACTGGGCATCCTGAAAGGCCGTATTGGCTCCCCGTACGCCGAAAATTGGCAGCAGATGGGCCGCATCACCGACAAATAATGTACGCCCATGCCAGTAGTCTGGAAGGGTCAGTGTTCGCGCCGAATAGACCGAGCTCCAGTCGAGCTCCCATGGTGTACCGGCAAACCCAATCATGGCCAACTGGGCATCGATACGGGTCTTTAAAGACGCATAGGACAACGCCTCTTCTACCGACTCCGTCTCGGGCAGTTGATAGTCAATACGCCAGATGCCGTGTGGCTCGCGGTGCATGAGAATCGTGTTACCGGGATTCCAATCGGGATCGAAATAGGCCAGTCGTTCGGTCGGAAGCGGAAGATCAATACGAATATCGGCAATCACAAACCGGCCTTCGTAGGAGGCCCCTTCCATGGACAAACCCAATGCCGCGCGAATTCCCGAACGGCCGCCATCGGCAGCGACCACCCAGTCGGCACGCAGTTCGTAAAGACCCTCTGGCGTGTCCACCGAGAGCGTAGCCGCATCCTGCGCCTGGGTGACCGTCGTGACCTTGTTCCCCCAACGGACCTCAATCAGAGGTTCTGCGGCGCAGGCATCGAGAAGATATTCCTCGAGATACTGCTGCTGCAGGTTGGTCATGGGGAAAAAGCGGTCATCTGGGTCGTAAGGGGCCTCCAGCCGAAAGACTTTTTTCCCTCGGTAATAGGAATTGCCGAACCGCCAGGGCAGACCCGATTCCGTGACGCGGTGGGCAACCCCCACCTGCTGCAGTATTTCCATAGACCGGCGGGTGAAGACAATCGCCCTGCTACCCTCACTGACCTGACATTCCGCATTGAGCAAAACACTTCGCACACCATGCTGGGCCAGCGTGAGGGCGGTGACCATGCCGGCTGGGCCAGCGCCCACGATGGCGACGTTGCAGGATTGGGGTTGACCGCCAGCAGACGATGGAACCCAGGGGGAGTGCACCCGATAGGCGTAATACAAGGACGGTCTTGGTTCGGTTTTGGGGGAGTGCATGCTCTGTGGCCTCTCAGTGATACGGCCTCTTACCTCATCAACGCTTTGACAGCATCAGGCGCTGACTTAGCCTCTCCGATCGTAGTTCTCCAAGGCCCGATCTACAAATGCACCACTCATACCAAGATAGGCAAGCGGCGACAACCACTCCGCAAACTGGTCTGGCGTGGCCAGGCGGGACGCCTCTGAATCTTCAAGAAGCGCCTCTTTGAGGGTCTGGTCTTTTTCAACCGCCTGACGGCTGATTCGCTCCAGCAGCGCATGGGCGGCCTCCTTGCCGATCTGCGGCGCCAGACCGAAGGCCACCGACTCGGCCATGACCAGACCCCGACTGAGATCGATATTGGCCCGCATGGCCTGCGGCCGAATCTCTAGCCCCGCCAAGAGCGCCACCGACT
>JBEDFV010000136.1:0-2947 GCA_041175005.1 Pseudomonadota bacterium | reverse complement strand
TGCTGCAGCGTCGTACCCAGAGCCTTGCTCAGCGGTTAGACGCCACAAGCCAGCGCCGTCACACAGATTCTGAGACTGAGGAGCAGAGCCTCTTAGCAAGCGTGAAGCTTAAGCGGTTTATGGATGCGGATGAACAGACCCTTGGGATAGAGATGGAGACGGCGCGGCAGGATGAGGATGAGTCGGCTGTCGTGGACGGGCGCAGAATAGAGACAGGCTGGGGGGACCGTATTGACCAGAACCGAACCCGCTGGGCGGTCTATGGCCAGTGGGATTGGAATGCGCAGGGCCCATGGGCGATGCTTGCCGGGCTGCGGCATGAGGAGATTCTTACCGTGCTGAAGAGCGTTGGTGGGTTTCAGCGTGATGAGAATCGCAGCGCGCAGACCTCCCCGTCGATGACGCTCGTCTACCGCCCCACCGATGCGCCCAACCTCTTGTATCGGGGGAGTCTCAGTCATGCCTATAAGCCCGTTCGGGCCAGCGATCTGCTCTCCTCCCCGCGTATTTCGTCGCGCTATCCGGTTGACCAGTCCAATACGCTCGACTCGCCTGACCTGGTTGGCAACACGCGCTTAAAGCCCGAGCAGTCGTGGGGGCTCGATTTCAGTCTCGAGAACTCGCCTGCCGCCAATAGCCTCTTATCGGCTGGCGTTTTTTGGAAACGTATTGTGGATGTGCAGCGACGGTTCACTCAGGCGGAGCGGGTGGCCTGGTCGGATGCGGTGCGCTGGGTGAGTCGACCAAGAAATCTTGGTGAGGCGGATGTTATGGGTCTGGAACTTGAGGCGAGGGGCCCTGCAAAACTCTGGGTCCAGTGGCTGGGCCCGTGGCTGCCCGCACAGCCGGGTCTGGAGTTACGCGCGTCTTGGAGTCGGTACTGGTCGCAGGTGAAGGAGTTTTCGGGCCCCGATAACCGGCTGCCTGGTCAACCGCTCTGGGAGGCCAAGCTTGGTCTCGATGCGAGGCCTGCGAAGTCTGCCCTGCGATTTGGCACAAGCCTGGGTTTTACGAAGGCGGGTCAATATCAGACCGAGCCGCAAGCCTGGGCCAATGATGGCGATCGCCTTTCTCTTGAAGCCTACGGCGTCTATAGCCTGGATCCGCGTCGACGCCTGCGCCTGAGCCTACAAGACATCACCCGATCTGAGACAGAGAGCAGTAGTCTGCGGCGCTTTGACGAAGGAGACCGTATTGATACCGAGCGGCGTGCTGGTAGGCTACGACTGTCGCTGCGTTACGAGCATACTTTGTAGGAGTTTTCCAAGATGACCCCGATTCTTCCGAGTACGATTTCTCAGCCAAACGGCACCTATGTGCATGGGCTTACGGTGCCCTCAGGAGCCCAGCTTCTCTTTGTCTCCGGTCAGATTCCCGTGCATCGCGATGGCACGATTCCAAAGGGTTTTAAGGATCAGGCGGCGCTGGTCTTTCACAACATTAGTGAGATTCTGAGAGAGGCTGGTGCAGGCACAGAGCATATTGTGAAGCTCACCTCTTTTCTGACAGACGTCACATCGATTCCCGAGTTTGCTGCGGTTCGCGCGGGCTTCTTGCAAGACCATCGACCGACCTCCACATTGCTGGTTGTCTCCGCACTCGCAAAGCCGGAGTTTCTGGTGGAGGTTGAGGCTATTGCGATGATTCCCGAGGGCGCAAAAAGGTAGCAGACCTTCTGCCGTGCGTACCATGGGCCAATACCGAGGCAGAACGCGCCGACCGCTAGGGGGCCTCTATGGCGCCCTGCTCGTTGGGTTGGTCAGCGCCTCGGGCTGCTCGCTTCATATTGCGGCCCCCGATGCCGCTCACCGCGGTGTCCATCAGCCGAGCACCTATCAGTCCAACGCCCACCAGCCGGAGAGCGCCTCGGGCCTGGTATCAAAGCCTGGTTGGGTCTATCAGAGACAGGCGGTAGCGGCTGCACATCCTCTCGCGGCAGAGGCTGGGCAGGCGATACTTCGCGCAGGGGGGTCTGCGGTGGATGCCGCGATTGCGGTGCAGATGGTTTTGGGCCTGGTCGAACCGCAGTCCAGTGGCATCGGTGGGGGGGCTTTTTTAATTCACTTTGACGGCCGCGAGGTGACCGCATGGGATGGCCGGGAAACCGCTCCCATGGGCGCGCGGCCGGACATGTTTATCGGTCCGCGTGGGAGCCCGCTGCCTTTTTTGGAGGCGGTTCGTAGTCCCTACGCGGTCGGTGTGCCCGGTGTGGTTGCGATGCTTGAACAGGTACACCAGCGGTATGGTCGACTGCCCTGGGCATCGCTATTTGTGCCCGCAATTACATTGGCAGAGCAGGGCTTTTCCATCACGCCCCGATTGCACGCGCTTTTGCAGGCCGATCCCCTGCTCCGCAAAGATGCGGTTGCATCTGCCTATTTTTATGACTCCCAGGGAGCGCCCTGGCCGGCGGGCCATGTGCTGAAGAATCCTGAGTTTGCATCTGTTCTGCGCCGTCTTGCGCAAGGTGGGGCCCGCGCGTTCTATGAGGGCGATATTGCACAGGCAATTGCCACGGCGGTAGGGCATGAGCCGCATGGACACGACGTCCTATCGAAAGAGGATCTCGGGAAGTATCGAAGCCTCGCGCGTTCTCCGTTCTGTTTTGTGTACCCCGCGCATCATGCTTCACAGCCGCAGTCTGCTCATCCGCCGGCCTCCCGCGCGCTGCGGGTCTGCGGCCTTCCACCCCCGAGTTCTGGTGCAATTGCGGTGGGCCAGATTCTTGGCATGCTTGCCCACACCTCTGCCCACCAGCTGCCCCCTGCCAGCACGAGCGATCACGGCGTGGAGGGTATCCGCCTTGCGCAACATCCCGAATGGCTCTTTCTCTATGCGGAGGCGGCACGCTTGGCCTTTGCCGACCGCGCGCTCTATATCGCTGACCCAGCATTTGTCGCGGCACCGGCCGGCGACTGGCGGTCTCTGGTGCATCCTACTTATATGC